>DASTVU010000391.1:0-5472 GCA_035758935.1 Pyrinomonadaceae bacterium
TTTGACGTCCTCGGAATCGGAGAAAACGGTCACCTCGCCTTTATCGATCCGCCGTTTTGTGATTTCAACGATCCGGATTCTGTAAAGGTGGTCCAACTCGATGAAGTCTGCAGGAATCAACAGGTGAATGATGGCGCATTCGCATCGCTGGACGAAGTCCCGAAGGATGCTCTGTCGTTGACGATCCCCACGTTAATGGCTCGACCAAAACTATTCGCCATCGCGCCAGGACCTGCCAAGCGCGAGGCGATCAAAAACACTGTCGAAGGTCCAATCAGCACTACCTGCCCGGCGTCGATATTGCGCACACATCCTGACGCGCATCTGTTCATCGACGTTGTCGCGGCGGAGTACCTGGGCCGCGGATGAAACGGATCAGGAAAACAGATCGCCGCTGATAAGCGTTTCAGAATTCGATTCCCCCCACGTTAACTAAGTCGCTCTAAAGGAGAACAGCATGCACAGTTCAGTTCACGTAATCGATTACGTCGTGCTTGTCTGTTATCTCTTGTTGATGGCCGGGATCGGCGCCTATTTCATGCGTTTCATGCGCGTTGGGGCAGACTTTTTAAAAGGTGGTAATCGCGTCGAGTGGTGGGTGGCAGGTATGGCGTCGTTCATGTCCGGCTTTTCAGTCTGGACTTTCACGGGCGGTGCAGGTTTCGCATACCGTCACGGCCTCATCGGTGTGTTCCTCATGTTTCTCGCGGTGCCGGCTTTTCTCTTCGGCCACGTTTTCTTTGCCCAGGCGTGGCGCCGTTCCCGTGTAACCACAGTGGTTGAATACATTCGCAGTCGTTTTGGTGAGGGCACTCACAAAATGTTCTCGTGGTTGACTGGTCCAAGCCAGTTGATGTTTGGCTCAGTTCGTTTGTTTGCATTGTCGAGCTTTATGTCGATTGCGCTGGGGATTCCCGTCGAATATCTCGTGATCATTTGTGGAATCGTTGTGCTGGCTTACACCGTGCTCGGCGGTTACTGGGCCGTGTGCTTCACGGACATGTTCCAGTTCATGTTCCTATTTCCAATCGCGTGCGTGTTGATGGTTCTTTCGCTTGCGAACGTGGGAGGTCTGAGTAGTTTTATCGCGCAAGCGCCGTCTGGCTACTTCAATCCGTTTGCGGGTGAATACGGGTGGTTGTTTTTGATTGTCTACACCATCTCGCAAACTACGGGCTACAACAACTTCGGCAACGCGCAAAGATACTTCTGTGCCGATACCGAACAGTCGGCAAAGAGAATTGCAGTTCTTTGCATGATCCTTTTCACGATCGGCAGTCTGATCTTTTATCTGCCGCCACTGATCGCGCGCGTCGCGATACCTGATCTGGGGATAGTTCCAAACGGTCTTAAACAGCCTTCGGAAGCCGCGTATATCGCGATGGGATTGCGCGTGTTGCCGCCGGGCATGATCGGGGTGTTGCTGGCGGCCATGCTCGCATCGTCGATGGCATCGTTGTCGGCCCACAATCACATCATCACCGGTATTTTTGCGAAGGACCTGTATCAGGGTTACCTGCGGAGAGACGCATCTGATCGTCACATGCTGACGGCGAGCCGTTTGACGTCGCTTGGTGTTGGTCTGGTGATGATTTGTGTTGCACTGCTCTTTGCACAGGGCGCGACGGGCATTTTCACCCTCTTGTTTATTCTCGAGTCGATGTTTCTCATCCCGCTTGGACTACCTCTGCTCTACGGGTTTGCGGCGAAAGGTGGACCATGGTGGTCTGCGGTCTGCGCATATGTTGTGGGCGCGATCACATCCCTTTTCGTCAACCTCTATTTGAATCGTTATCTCGGGATGGGACTCAACGAAACCTACTTAATCGGCATTCCCGCAATTACTACAACGATAGCGTTTTTCATTCCCGTGTTGCTGATCTCGCCCCATGGAGAGTTTGCGCGGAGAGTTGATGCGTTCTTCACGAAACTGAAGACGCCAATCGATCCGGCGACTGAATTGGGAGCGGCCGGTGTGTCAGGTCGAGGACAACTTGCACTCGTTGGCAAAGTGACGACGGGAATGGGTATCGCGTGCTTTCTGCTTGTCGCGGCTAGTTCGCCGGGACGCGATCGTTGGATTGTTGGGATTTACGCCGTGGCAACAACGCTGATCGGGCTTGCATTTATCGCAGCAGGCCAGGTGCCGACTGAGTCAGACAAAACTCGAGCTCAGACGATCGCAGCAGAACCAGTTTCAGACTAAGACATGGACCATTTCAAAAAACTTAAACGTTCAGGACGGCCGGTGTGTGCAGTTGTTCTGCTCGCTTGTTTTCTGCTTTGTGCACAATTCGCGCGTGGCTCCGTTCGCACGATCTGGGCCGTCAACGATGGCGAGAAAGTGGAGAGAGATGATCTCAACAATCCTAACAAATCGTCGAACTCCGCCTGGGATGGTCGCAAGGTAAAGATCTTCGGGGCGCGCAACGAGATCATCGCGTTTCAATTGATCGTCGAAGCGGATGAGGACGGCATCAATCGTTTAACTGTTACGCTGCCTCAGCTAACTCAAAAAGGCGGCAAGTCCCGAATAACATACGCCGCACCGGCCCTGGATCCGACAAATTATACGGGCCGTCCAATACAAATATTTTCCGTCAATTACATGAATGTTGAAGTGCCGTCGCATGCGGAATGGGTCTACAAGGCCGGCTCCCCAGCCGCGCCAAAGGACCCAACCGGATGGAAGCCGGTGCAACTGATTCCTGAGAATGCGCGTGCAGGGCTCGGTGGGTTTCCACTTCGCGTAGCCGGCAAACAGAATCAATCCATTTGGATCGAAGTTTACACTGATCGAAATCTCCCCGCCGGTCTCTATTCAGGAACGATCACTATTGACGCTGATGGCCGGAAGCAAGCGATACCTGTCGAACTCGAGCTGTTTGATTTCACGTTACCTGATCAAAACAGCATGCACGCGATGGTCTACTATGAGAGCTCGCAACCGAAGCTCTATCAGAGTCGCGACCTCGATCCGCAGTACCATCGCTTTGCACACCGCCACCGCATCGAGTTGGTTCATGCTTACGACATCAATTCCGTGTCGGCTGCCCTCGGCCGTTTCGACGGCACTGATTTCACAAAAGCAAAGGGTTACGAAGGTCCAGGCGCCGGTGTTGGTAATCAGATTATTCCGCGTACTTTTTACGGACCGGGAAAGACATTCGATGAGCGTGCGAGCGCATGGCGTGAGGCAGATAGCTGGATCACTTTCCTGCGAGCAAAGTTTCCAGAAGCAATCACTTTTCTGTATCTGCCCGACGAACCGGGTCGTTCTGAATACAACTACATTCGCCAACTTGCGGAAAACCTTCATTCCAATCCTGGCCCTGGTAAAGCATTACCAACATTTGTAACGAAGCACTACGTCAAAGATCTCGATGGAGCGATCGACATCTGGGACACAGGTCCGCTTGGATACGACATCAAGCGTGCAACCGAAGAACGCCAGCGCGGACGCAAATACTGGATTTATAACGGCGGCCGTCCCGCGGCTGGCGCGATCGTCATCGATGCGCCGGCCACAGATCCACGCGCCACCCTCTGGGCCTGCTTCAAACACGACATCGACAATTATTTTTACTGGCACGGAGTGCATTGGCAGCACAACCGGCAGAAGGTCGGCGAACGCCGACAGAACGTTTGGGCCAATCCGATCACGTTCGATAATCGTGGTCAACCAAATAAACCGCTCGACGATCAAGGGTATATAAATGGCGACGGCGTCCTGATCTATCCAGGTGAAGATAAACTCCATCCGGAACAGGACCGCGGTATTCCTGGACCAATCTCAACCATACAACTCGCAAATTTCCGACGTGGTCTGCAAGACCATCAATATCTCACCACAGCGCGAAATTTGAAATTAGACGCAATAGTTAACGAAGTTCTCCAATCAGTGGTCCCCCGTGTTTTTTCCGACTCAGGTCCAGCCGTGGGATTTTCGGAAGCTGGAAATGATTACGAACGCGCTCGCTACAAACTCGCGCAGGCGATTGCGAAGCAGAGGGCGAATTAGTTGACGCTGTTCTCTGTGCACAGAGAAATCGAATAAGGACACCGGAAACGAAAGGGAGAATCGATGAAACACCTCATAGTCACACTGTTCCTGATTGCTGCTTGCGGTAGCACCGCATTCGCGGTCACGTACCAAGTTGGTCCAGCTCGAACCTTTAAAAAATTGCAGGATGTCGCACCGCTGCTTAACCCTGGTGACGTAGCAGAAGTCGACGGCAATGCGACCTACCCGGGAGATTTGATATTCACCCGCCCGGGCACTGCGGTAAACAAAATCACGATCAGGGGGATTCGCGTTAACGGGTTGCGTCCAGTCATTTCTGGCGGCACTAACACGGTCGAATTTCGTTTGTCAGATCACTACGTCTTCGAAGGCTTTGACGTCACCGGCGGCAGCTTTCGAGGCATCTATCACCACGCTCACGATATAACTTTGCGCGACTGTGTGGTCCATGATTGTCCGGCCCATGGAATTCTTGGCGCGGACACCGGCTCCGGCTCGCTACTAATGGAATACGTGGAAGTTTACCGCTGTGGTAATGGAACCGGACAGCATCCGGTATACATGGCCACCGACGAGGCGATGCATCCGGGTTCAGTGTTCCGCATGCAGTACTGCTACCTGCACGATCAAAATGGTGGCAACAATATCAAGAGCCGCGCGGAACGCAACGAGATCTATTACAACTGGGTTTCCGGCGGCTTCTACGGTGAGATCGAATTGATTGGTCCTGATCCACACGGTAACAGGGACGTCGAAACTAATACCGCTCGAGAAGATTCGGACGTTGTGGGAAATGTGTTTCAGCATATCGGGACACAGGGCACGCGCATGGCACGCGTCGGTAGTGATGGCACCGGGCAAACGAATGGTCGTTATCGATTTGTGAACAACACATTCATTCTGCGACAGGGGCAAGTGAGTCCGGGCGTTGAGATCTTCGAGGGCATCGAGAGTTTGGAGATGCACAACAATGTGTTCTTCCGCGTCGGTGGCGCCGCGATCGATAAGGTTGTGTTGGAGACGCGCGTTCGTTGGGTGAATGGTCGAGTGAGCACCGGCAGCAACAATTGGGTAACTACCGGTTCGGCCATGATTCCAACGGCGTGGACTGGCACTCGATTCGGAGCCAATCCCGGATTCGTCAATATCTCGACTCTTGATTTGCGACCCGCAGCAGGTAGTCCGCTGGTAGATGCGGGCAACGGCGCGCCGCAAAGTCCGGCGGGACATCCGTTCATCAGTCCTTTATTCCCACCCGCGTTTCTGCCGCCGTTCCATACTGCTCTGGCAGTCGGCACAGCGCAGGCACGACCGGTGTTCGGAGCAATTGATATCGGAGCCTTTGAGTTCACGCCGTAAGTGGAGTGCTTCGCGCAAAGGCGCTGTGCCTCAAAGTCAGGATTGCTGCTTGGACAAGGTCAGTACCGTAACGCGGTAGCGTCGGGTTG
>DASTVU010000392.1:0-9907 GCA_035758935.1 Pyrinomonadaceae bacterium
GATCAGGGTGGGGATTTTTGGCGGGTCCGGGTATGGGGGCTCGGAGTTGCTGCGCATCCTCCTGTTTCATTCGCAGGTCGAGATCGTGTTCGTGACGGCGAATGAGCAGGCCGGTAAACCGATCGGTGAGGTTCATCGGAATTTAAATGGCCTGACGGACCTCACATTTGTTAAGGCGCCGGAAGCGCTAGATAGTGTCGAGTGTGTTTTCCTCGCGCTCCCGCACGGGCAGGCTATGGAAATCGTTCCGCGCCTGCCCGGAAGTGTCAAAGCGATCGATCTCTCGGGTGACTTTCGCCTGCGCGATCAGATGACGTTCGAGAAGCACTACAAACAACCCCATACTGCCATGAGCGCGCAGGCCGAGTTTGTTTACGGACTAACTGAAACTAATCGTGAAGCGATTCGCAGCGCGCGCCTGATTGCTAACCCCGGTTGTTTTGCGACTGCAACGTTGCTCGGCCTCGCGCCGCTCGTCGCTAAGAATCTGCTCAATGGGCGCGTCATTGTTGATGCGAAAACCGGCTCGTCCGGTTCGGGAGCGAAGGCAGCTGCCAATACACATCATCCGCAGCGGATGAATTCGTTCTACGCTTACAAGCCTTTCACACACCAACACGTTCCGGAGATCGAGCAGGAACTCGAGCACGTCGGCGATTGGACCAACGAGCTTGTATTCATGACACACTCGTTGCCAGTCGCACGCGGTATCTTTGCCTCGATCTATGCTGAGGCCAAAAGTGACTTGACCGAAGCAGATCTGCACGCGATCTTCGCGGATTATTATCACGAGTCATTCTTCGTGCGACTCGTGCAAGGTTCACCCGACATCAACTGGGTGAAGACGACGAATTTCTGTGACCTCGGTTTCGCGGCTCGCGGAAAACAGATCGTGGTCTTCTCAGCAATCGATAACCTCGTTAAAGGCGCCGCCGGCCAAGCGATTCAAAATATGAATCTGATGTTCGGCTTAGACGAAACCACGGGCCTAAAGCTCGCAGGAACCAATCCGTAAAAAATCCGTGTCATCTGTGGCTAAAGAAGACCAGTTTCAACTGGCTACTTACAAAAAGATGCCGATCATCGCTGAACGCGGTGAAGGAGTCTGGATCTATACGAGTGAAGGCGAGAAGTATCTCGATCTCTACGGTGGTCACGCCGTTGCGGGGACCGGCCACTGTCACCCGCACGTTGTCAAAGCCATCCAGGCTCAATCCGAAAAGTTGATCTTCTACTCGAACCTTGTCTATTCGGACACGCGTGCACGTGCCGCGGAGAAACTCGTCTCCATCGCCCCGGAACAGCTAACCAAAACCTTCTTTTGCAACTCCGGCACAGAGGCAAACGAGAACGCCATGCGCATGGCGCGGATGTTCACGGGTCGCGAGAAGGTCATCACGTTCTCCGGCGGATTTCATGGACGCACTGCCGACGCGATTAGCGCCACCTTCCTCGGCAAATATCGCGAGATCGGAAAACCGAATGTTCCCGGACACGTGGAAGCAGAGTTTGGCAACATCGATTCAGTTCGCGAGCTCGCGGACGACACCGTCGCTGCGATCATGCTCGAGCCGATTCAATCGATGGCAGGCGTTCGCATGGCCCAACCCGATTTTTCTCGCGCACTGCGAACGTTGTGTGACGAGCGTGGCATCGTGCTCATTTACGACGAGGTGCAAACTGGTGTCGGAAGGACCGGCGAGTGGTTCTTCGCAGGGAGCGAAGCGGGTGATGGTGTCGTGCCTGACGTCGTGACGCTAGCGAAGGCGCTCGGCAGTGGTGTTCCGGTTGGTGCTTGTCTCGTGACTGACGCGATCGCAGCGCGCATTAAAGAAAACGATCTGGGCACGACTTTTGGCGGCGGCATGCTTGCGATGGCTGCAGTTACCGCAACACTCGAAGCAATCGAGAACGATGGGATGATCGAGAACGTGAGACGTGTCGAAGCGTATTTGCGAAGCCGCTTGAAGGAAGTTGATCGCGTTGTCGCAGTTCACGGGCTCGGATTTCTTTTGGGCATCGAGTTTAAGGAGAATGCGGCCTCGATTCACAAGAAACTGCTCGATCGGAAGATCATTACCGGCACATCTAGTAATCCGAAGGTGCTGAGGTTATTGCCGCCGTTGTGTTTGACGGAAGCGCACGTCGACATGTTTGTTTTAGCCGCGGATGAACACGGATGAAGACGGATTTGCTGAGTACACTTCAGTTGTCGCGTGAGGAGATTGAGAGTCTGCTCGATGCGGCCTTGCGCTTTAAGAGTGGCGACGATCTTTCGAAGCCGCTCGCAGGCAAGTCTATCGCACTCGTGTTTTTTAATCCGAGCTTGCGCACGCGTGCATCGATGCAGGTGGGAATTTACGAGCTCGGCGGGAATGCGGTCGTGCTGGAGCCAGGTGGGACGAGTTGGACGCTTGAGCATCGGGCAGGGACCGTGATGGATTCGGATAAGACAGAGCACGTTGCTGAATTCGTACGTGTACTCGAACGATATTGCACAGCGATCGGCGTCCGGACTTTTGCGGCACTCAAAGACTGGCAGGAAGAACGAACAGATCCGATACTCAATGCGTTCGCCCGGTATGCGTCTGTGCCAATCATAAACCTCGAGTCGGCGATGCAACATCCCTGCCAGTCGCTCGCCGACATGCTCACGATTCGTGAAAAGCTCGGCGCTGGACGCAAGCGCGTAGTGCTCACCTGGGCGTGGCACCCGAAAGCGCTTCCGATGGCCGTGCCGAACAGTTTTGCACTCGCGGCAGCGCAGATGGGTCACGATCTCGTCATCGCACACCCGACCGGCTACGATCTCGATGAAGAGCTGATCGAGACATTGGGCGACGGGGTTGAGATTACAAACGACATCGACGCTGCATTCGCAGATGCAGAGGTTATCTACGCAAAAAGTTGGGGCTCGAAACAATTTTACGGAAACACCGATCAGGATATCGCCACGCGCGCGCAATATCGCAGTAAGTGGAATGTCGACGAAGAAAAGATGTCGCGCACGAACAATGCTATCTTCATGCATTGTCTACCTGTGCGTCGCAACGTGATCGTGACTGACGGCGTGATCGATTCCCCCGCGTCAGTCGTAATCGACGAAGCTGAAAACCGACTGCACGTGCAGAAAGCTATTATGACTTTAGTACTTGGTGCTTAGTACTAGGTGCTTGGCAAAGTACTAAGCACCAAGTACAAAGATCAAAATGACCGACATTCATCCCATCGTCGACGACCAGCTGCGCCTCGATCTACTGCGCGAAGCGTTGCCCTATATCCAGCGATTCAAGGGACAGACGTTTGTCGTCAAACTTTCCGGCAAGGTTACGGAGAACCCGGAAAACCTGAACTCGCTCGCCGAAGAGATGGCGCTGTTGCACCAGGTTGGCATTCGCATCTGCGTCGTCCACGGTGGCGGCAAGCAGTTGAGCGAACTGGCCAAGAAACTGGGTATCGAACAGACGATTATCGAGGGTCGCCGCGTTACTGACGACGCCACACTCGAAATGGCGAAGATGATCTTTGCCGGGAAGATCAACACTGACATCCTGGCCGCACTACGACATCGCGGGATCGAAGCTGTCGGACTTTCAGGTGTCGACGGCAACATCGTCCACGCCGAAAGGCGCCCGCCCAAAGAGATCCTGAACCGCAAGACAGGCGTCAAAGACAAAGTCGATTTCGGCCACGTCGGCGATGTGGTCCAGATCAATGCCCGACTTCTGACAGTCTTACTCGATCACGGTTATCTTCCCGTGATTTCGTCGCTCGGCGCCGACGATGAAGGGATGGTTTTCAACATCAACGCCGACACGATTGCAGCCGAAATCGCGGTCCAATTGCAGGCAGAGAAACTCGTCCTGCTAAGCGACGTCGACGGCCTTTATCTGACCGCCGGCGATCCGAGCACAAAAGTGTCTCGTGTCACCGCCTTCGAGGCTGGTGAACTAATAAGCAGCGGCGCAGCCTCGGCCGGAATGATTCCCAAGTTGCAGAGCATCATCGTGCTGCTGGAACGCGGTGTTCACAGCGCCCACATCATCAGCGGCACCAAACGCAACGCTCTCCTTTCCGAGATCTTCACCGACAAAGGCACAGGCACAATGATCGTTTCCTAAGAGCCATCCACAGATTACGCAGATTATCTGTGTAATCTGTGGATGGACTTACGTTAACCCAATGGAGATTGGGGTAAGAACCGATCCCGATCGAACGGCGGATCTTCATGATCCGGGAGAGGATCGTCAGGCCAGTCGTGTGCCCACTGCCTCCGATGTTCCTCGTCGGCGTAGTATTTGAGATAAATTTGATTATCCTCGTCGCTACCACTTCCGGTGAGATCGATCATGTAAGCGTAGCTCGGATTCTCAGGAAACAGGACCACCTCTTCACGCAAACCATCGTGATAAAGATATTCGTAAAGCTCGCGATCCGAGAGGTGGTTCGTATGTAACAGGTAAGCTCCAAGCGATGCCATTCGCTCGATTATCTCTTTCAACTTGATTCTAAGCGTGTCCTTGTCGAGTTGTTCCGGCGCTTGCACTTCCAACCCGGCGTTCGCGAGTAAACGCATCAGACTGATCGGCGCGGCGGTTTCATATTCGAGCACGTGTCGCAGAAACTCTTCTTCCATGTCGGCCGGCATCGACTCTAGCGACGTAGTACTGCCACCAAGCTTCTCCAACTCGGCACGAAGTTTTGCGATGCGTTCTTCCTGGCTCGGTTCGTCGGCAAATTGTATGAACGACATTTTCTGGCTCCTTAAGGTTAGAGGTTAAGGGGCAACCGTGGTGGGTGTGCGCGCGGATTGTCTCACGCAACGGCGCAACGGCGCAAAGGAAACGTAGCGCCGTAGCGCCGTTGCGCGAGAAATCTTTATTTGACCCCGGGAGGTGCGGGTGCGGTGAACATCTCGAGATTCGACATCCCGAGACTCGTTTCAATCTCTTCCATTCTCTTCAACGCCACCTCGAATCCGTCATCGCCAAACTGCTCGTGTTCGATATCCTCAAACCTCGCGCCGAGCTCATCAAGCTGCGACTGACCTGCGGCAGCCTTCCACGCCGGGAAAACAATCGTGTCTTCAATCGCAGCATGGTGCTCGTACATGCGCACAAATGATTCCAACGTCTTCGCGAGCGTCTCGACGCTGTTTGAAGGAATTCGATCTGCTTTTGAGACATACAACAAATAATCCGTAATCTCGCGCCCACGGACATGCTGGGCCAGCAAAATATCGACGTATGCCGGAGCGGCTCCTGGCGCTTTCTTAACAGTCGGAAAGATAAAGACCTCTTCGAGCTTCTTCTCGTGGTAATCCTCGCCAAACACTCGGAACAGGTTTGCAGTCTTTTCCAATGCGTCTGGCGGGACTGAGGCAGGATCCTGACGCAGTCGCGTCGCCGACTCCTGATAAACCAACAAAGCACGTCGCAGAACTCCGTGCTCACGCATCAGGTCTTCAGTTGCCGTCACTTCTACTGTCTCTGCCTCACCGGGCGCGGGTCCCTCTTTCTTGTTTTCATCATTCGTCGCGGAACCAGTTGAACTCGGTGTGTTACGGCAGGCGTTGAGCAAAACTCCCGCGCCGGCAAAAGAAAGTCCTGTCAGAAGTCGTCGTCTTTTCTCGTCCACTTCAATCTCCTCGGCAATTCAATCTCGAACCCTTTGATATTACTCCGCCCTCGACGTTAGACTAAGTGTATCCCAATGAATAACGAAGCAATCGCCCGCCGATTCTATCGCCTCTCCGCGTTGATGGAGGTGCGCGGCGACGATCCGTTTCGCCTGCGTTCGTATCGTAACGCAGCTGAAGCTATCGAGGTATGGCCCACACCGCTGAAGGAGATTGCAGAAAAAGAAGGTGTGGCGGGTCTGCAGGAAATTCCCGGCGTCGGTAAGGCAATCGCGGGCAAAGTGATCGATCTGCTGACGAAGGGTTCGTTCGACGCGTGGGATCGTCTCGTTAAAGAGACTCCGGAAACCGTACTCGATCTGTTGGAGATTCCCGGGATTGGACCGAAGACTGCCGCACTGCTGCACCAACGCTTCAAAGTCTCATCACTACCTGACCTGAAAACGTTTGTCGCCTCCGGTGGTCTCGACATGGTTGACGGCATCGGCCCCAAGACCGCCGAAAGAATAAAAGAAACATTAGCCACAGATTGACACGGATCGACACGGATAAATATTTCTTTTCTGATCCGTGTGATCCGCGTTAATCTGTGGCTCCACTTCCTGACCAAAAGAGGACACCAATGACAAAAATGAAACGTCGCGATTTCATTGTTACCGGCGCTGCTGCGGGTATCGCCTTTCCGATGATCATCAAACAGAGCGCCGTGAAGCCGTTGGTCATCGCGTCTGCCAATGGCAACCGGTTCAAAAACGGCGGCAACGTGACTGCGGTGCAAAAGGCTTTTCAGATGATGGCAAGTGGCGCCGATGTACTCGACGCCGTAGTCGCGGGTGTAAATATCGTCGAACTTGATCCACTCGACGACAGTGTCGGATACGGCGGGCTACCGAACGCTGACGGTGTCGTCCAACTCGATTCATCCGTCATGCATGGTCCAAGGAAACAGGCGGGCGCTGTGGCTGCGCTTGAAGGCGTGCGTACACCGTCCCTGGTTGCCAAAGCCGTGATGGAAAACACCGATCACCATCTCATCGTCGGCAAAGGCGCACAGGACTTTGCGCGCAACATGGGATTCAAGATCGAAGACGATCTCAACACGGAGAACTCACGCAAGCAGTGGTTGGAGTGGAAGCGTCGCACAGATCCGGGACACTATCTCGATCCGAAGAAACGCGCCGCGGCCGGGCACCGTGTCGCACTTGAGATGCTCGCGGAAGGAAAGCTGCGCGAAGAGAACCTGCACGGCACAATCAATTGCGACGGCATCAACTCGCGTGGCGAAATCTGCGGCGTCACAACAACGAGCGGACTAGCCTGGAAAATCCCGGGACGTATCGGCGACTCGCCCATTCTCGGCGCTGGTCTTTATGTCGACGGGGCGGTAGGCGCCGCTGGTTCGACCGGACGTGGTGAAGCAAATCTCTTCAATCTTTGTTCGTTCGTGATCGTCGAAGAAATGCGACGTGGTGCGCATCCGAAAGATGCGGGAATGGAAGTGTTGAATCGCATCAAGAGCAACACCATTGAGAAGCGACTTCTCAATAGCCGCGGTCTGCCAAACTTCGGCATCAACTTCTATATTCTCAACGCAAAGGGAGAATACGCCGGGGTGACGATGTACGAAGGCTCCTCATTTGCGCTCTGTACCGAGAACGGCCCACAGACGCTGAAATCAGAACCGCTACTGCAAGGCAAACCAAGTGATTAGAGCCATCCACAGATTACGCAGATAATCTGTGTAATCTGTGGATAGGTTTTTACTGAGCATTCGGATCGTTCTGCATCATCCCGAAGATATTTCCCTCGGTGTCTTTGCAGTAGGCAAGCCAACCGACTCCAGGTATCGCCATCTTCGGCAACGCGACCTGCCCTCCGTTTGCGAGCGCAGTTTGTACTGAAGCGTCAACGTCAGCCACGTCGGCTGTACACACGTAAGCAATCACCGCTTGGCCGTCGATTTCACCCTGGCGTCGCATCATGCCGCCATTGATTCCGGGCTGATCGTCTGGACCAGTAATGACCATCCAGTATTCCATCGGCCCTTCCCACTTCTGAAAGTTCCACCCAAACAAAGTCTTGTAAAAGTTGACGGCGCGATCCGGATCGCCCGCATGAATCTCAAAATGAACAACTCTCGGCATTAATTTATTCTCCTTAAGGTTAACTGTTGGCAGTTGCCGGCGACGTTCCATACTTCTGCGTCGCGAAGCCGACGATCAATCCGACGAGCGTGCCGGGCAGGATGATCTGGAAGTAGTAATCGCCCTGCATCAGCGCTATCGGAAACGCCAGCAATGCGCCGACGATCGAACCGAACAGGATCCCGATCGGCAGCGACTTAAACTTCCTCGCAAAAAACCCGATCGCGATTCCGGCAATTATTCCCTTGATGGTTGAACCGATGACAATGCCGCCGAGTTCATTTCTAACCTCAGGGGTAAACCAGGCGGTTAGACCATCGATGGCGCCGAGGACGGCGCCCAGAATCACTCCAATTAGGGGCTTGGACATTGTTGTTCTCCTTTTCTGCTGCTTGCTACTGTTCTATTAAACGTCTGCCGAGAAATCTTTAAGACCGAGAGGTAAAAATTAAAAAAATTCTCATCAGCAGGTAAGCGAGGATTAATAAAACGAGAAATCGGTTCTTACCTACCCAACGACTGATCTTTTCAAACACGTTCTCGCGATAGGCCAAAACCGGTTCGGCGTCGAGGAGCCGGCCGATGTCTGCTGAGAGTTCCGTTGCGCTTGCATAGCGACTGTCCGGCGAGTCCGCCATGGCTTTCAAGCAGATGGCTTTCGCCGCCTTGGTCGCTTTATCTGAGAGCAGAAATTTGAGCACTGCACCGAGTGAAAAGACGTCGGCGCGTTCATCGACCTGGTCGATCTCGCCTCTCGCTTGTTCAGGCGACATGTAGTCACGGGTGCCGATCACTGTTCCGTCCAGCGTCTGGTTGGACGCGGATTGACACGGATTTTTATAAACGGATTGGTGGAAATTTTGCCTTGTCTTCGCGACACCCCAGTCAAGCACGAGCACTTCACCAAACGATCCGATCATGATGTTCTGCGGCTTCAGATCCCGATGAATCACTCCGTGCGCGTGTGCGAAAGCCACCGCATCACAAACAGCCTGAAACTTCCGCAGACGATCGTTCAGCGAAGCGCCCTGAGTTGCGTACTCATCGAGCCGTAGCCCGCGCACATACTTCATTGCATAAAAGATCCGGCCGTCGGGAAGCGTTCCGACATCGTGAACTGGAACGATTCCGGGGTGTTCAAGCCCCGCGATGATCTGTGCTTCACGAATCATGCGCCGCCGCAGATCGTCAGTAATATCGGGCGTGTTGAGAACCTTGAGTGCGACAAGCCGGTTGAGCTCACGATCTTCCGCCAGATAGACTGCCCCCATACCACCGCGCCCGAGTTCTTTCACAAACGTATACTTCGTCGAACTGAGGTCCGGATCGTTGACGATCGTCCGCAGGCGATTCAACTTATCATCTGAGAGCCATTTCATTTCACATCGATTCCCAGCAACGAACGAGCTTCGGTGCGAAACTCTTCGTCAGTCGCGGTGATCTCGCGTAGTTTTTCCAGGACAATACGACGGAAGTCGCGACGCGCAGCAGCAAGATAGTTGTTGACTGTCGCGGGCTCGAGTCCGAATTCCATTCCGAGTGAGGCATACGAGACATCGCTGTTGTCGTCGTTCAGATCGTAACGTTCGAAAAGTTGAAAGTGGACCGTGCGACCCGACTCATCGCAACGTTTACGAAACGCTTCGACAGCCAGAGTGAACATCCAGCGCACCCATTCTCGATGAAAGTAGTCTTCCGGATTTATCGTTGACGTCACCGCGTGCGAAGCGAGCTCGTCCTCGGCAGCAGCAAAGTCGAGCTGGTAATGATTCATATCGCCGCCACGTTTGAGACGCCGTCCAGCTTTGCGTTCATTCGCAACAAAACCATCGAGACAGGTGCGGAGAAATGTCTGAAAGCTGGCCTTCGTGGCTTCGTAATTGGAAAAATGGTCCTTCTCGAAAGCGTTTGCAAAAAATCCCTGAGTTAGATCTTTTGCGTCCTCGTTGCTTGCCTGCCATTTGAGGCGAATATATTTGTAGACAGGCTTCCAATAGCTGGTGAGAATGGTCTCTAAGGCACGCTGCCGGGCAACTGGATCGAGGCTACGTGCATTGGCGATGGCGGAGTGGTTCGTGACCGGGAACTTGTGAAGCGGACCGCCGATGTCAGTATCTGGATCCAT
>DASTVU010000393.1:0-4737 GCA_035758935.1 Pyrinomonadaceae bacterium
GAGGGAGATTAATAGTTTCGATACGCCGTACGCGCCGGCACCTCCCAGCAACGCTCCGATCAGGACCAGCACTGCGCCTTTCCCTAACACCAACCTCAACACATCGCGAGACTGCGCGCCCAGCGCCATGCGGATGCCGAGTTCGCCGGTGCGTTGGACCACGGTGTACGAGACTACGCCGTAGATTCCGATCGCCGCGAGGATCACGCCGATCGTTGCAAACGCGCCTAACAAACTTCCCAGCAACGAGATACTTCCCAATCCAGAATCAACCGCAGCCCGTGCCGTGCGAATGCGGTAGACCGGCAGCTCCGGATCCAACCCGGCAATCGCACTGCGCAGACTGTTACCAAGAGCTTCCGCACTCGACGAAGTGCGCAATACGAGCGTGAGATAATCGGGAGCAGCTTGCGTCATGGGTGTGAACGCTTCATAGCGTGTATACGGTTCTCCCAGATCACCCGGAAACGCGATGTCGTTAACTACCCCGATGATTTCGAAATAGGTCTTGTTTTTACCAGCGTTACTAACGCGTTTTCCGATCGGACTCTCGTTGGGCCAGAAAGTACGCGCGGTCGTTTCGTTGATCACGATGATGTTCGGGTGATCGGCCGTATCTGCGGCGTTAAAGCTACGCCCCTGTTTTAAACGAGCACCCAACGTTGCGAAGTAGTCACTGCTGACCGGCTCATAAAACATCTCCGGAAGCTGATCCCTGGGAGGTTCGGGTCGACCCTCAACGACAAACGAACTGCTGCTATTGAAGCCGAACACCACTTGTGAACTGCCAATCGCTGCGTGCTCCACACCGGGCAACGCGCGCAAACGATTTTCCAGTTCGGTCAGGAAAACAACACGTTGCTTATCATCTTTGTACTTCTCTCCCCGAAGGGTCATCTGCGCCGTCACCAGACCATCAACCTGCCAGCCCGGATCTGCGTTGATGAAGCGCTGCAAGCCGCGCAGGAACAATCCCGCGGCTGCAAGCAACACCATCGCAAACGCTACTTCACCAACGATCAGCGAGTGTCGCAGACGGTGTTGAGATCGTCCTGCTGTGGATCCACGCGAGTTCTCGCGCAGAGCCAGATTGACGTCCGCACGCGATGCTAACCACGCCGGACCTGTCCCGAATAAAACTCCCGTCACGAGCGAACACAGCAGTGCAAAGCCGAACACCTTGTAATCGAGTTGCACACTCGCGCCGGGCAAGTTATTGAACATGCGAACACTGATGAAACGAACGGCGGCAAGCGCAATCCCCAGACTTAATACTCCGCCGATCAGCGCAACGATGATGCTCTCGGTAAACGAATGCCGCAGCAGTCGCCAACGGCCCGCACCGAGCGCCGCGCGAACAGCCAGTTCGCGTGCTCGCGCCGCCGTGCGCACGAGCTGAAGATTCGCGAGGTTTGCACACGCGATTAGCAACACAAAACCCGCGAGTCCAAATGTGAACCACATGACAGTTCTACCGATACTGTCAGACATCGACCGCTGAAGCGGCTCGAGTCGAATGCTCTCCCCTACATTTAATGAGTTTTGCTTGCTGAGGTTCGCGGCCAGAGTAATCATACTTTGCTCTGCCTGCTGAATTGTGACACCGGGCTTCAGTCGACCGAATATAGAGAGATAGTTGGTGTCGCGATTGGTTTTACGTTCGGGTGTAAACGCCAGCGGCTGCCAGGTATCCACCGGGCCCCAAAGGATCGGGTGTTCGAATCCGGGTGGCATCACGCCAACTATCTCGACTGTTTTTCCGTCGAGCTGAATCTTTCGTCCGACGACGTTTGGATCGCTTCCGAAACGTCGCGTCCAAAAGCGATCGCTAAGGACGATGACGTTGTCGGTGCCAGGCTCAAATTCTTCGGGCTTGAATACACGGCCGTGGGCCGGCTGCACTCCCATTATGGGGAAGAAATCGGCGGTTCCTGCGAGACTCAGCAGACGCTCCGCGGATTGGCCCTGTTCGGTGAGATTACGGCTCGCGAAGGTGTACGCAGTCATCTTCTCAAAGACCGTGTTCTGGCCGGCCTGGTCAAAGAAATTCCCGGCTGAAAATGGCCAGCTTTGTGAGTGTGGCGACGTGCGCCACACCCTGATCAATCGTTCGGACTCCGGGTATGGCAGCGCGCCAAACAGAAACGTATTCAACACGCTGAACATGGCTGTGTTGATGCCGATTCCGAGTGCGAGAGTCAGCGCGGAAACGATCGTAAAACCCTTGTGCTTTAGCAGCATGCGCAGGCTGTAGCGCACATCCTGAGATACGCTCGTCATAACGTTCTCCAGTTGTCAGGTCAATCGGGCTGGTTTTTGGCAGAAGTGCTCAGTAATGAAACACCGTGAGGGGCAATCGTTGTGACATCTAATTTCGGAAGCGGACGAGCAAAAAGATGACTCAAAATGCCGGGTCGGCGGTGTTATCTCACCGGGGCACACAAAAACTGAAACTAAGTCAGTTAAGAAAAGTGGAACCTAAGCGTTAACAAAGTGGAATTACTTCTAGCTGCGTAACAGACAGCGAGCAACAGGGAAACTGGGGGTTTTTATGTTGAAGGTACACGCCAAAAAATTGGACACCGTTGAGGTTCTTTGCCTTGAGGGGCGCATTGTAAATGGTGAGTCGGAAATGCTTCGCAACATCGTGCATTTCGCAGCCGAGGACACCAGCGAAATTATTCTTGATTTAGCTAACGTCAGCACCGTGGATGCCCACGGGCTGGGCGTGTTGTTACAACTGCGCGAACAAACAATCGCCAGAGGGATTCACTTCGAATTAAGGAATGTGAGCAAACCTCTGTACCGGTTATTCGAAATCACGCGACTCAATACTGTTTTCGAGATTTACTCCGACGTGCCATTCCTCCCCGAGTTCGTGTACCCGCTGCGTGCGCTTGTAGCCGCCTGACCTGATCTAGCTCCAGAATCCGTGTTGGACACAGTCAGTTCCGTAACGCGGTCGCGTCGGGTGAGGTCTTGTGCATTCACGTTCGTAAGCTCCCAGACCCGACGCTACCGCATTACGGTACGGACTCCTTCCAAGCGAGGACCGTGACTTTGGGGCACAGCCGGAAAACAATCCAGCCCCCTACCACCGCCAATTGATGTAGTAGGAGTTGGCCAGCCTATTCAGATTGCTTCTCACTCTCACCCAATCCGATTCGGCACGACCGCCAAGGCGGTTTGAACGCATAAAGTTATTAATTGCACGTCCGCGAGACAGCACTTCCCGAGCGGCGTTAGGTGCATACTCACGATCTTCAGCCTTGTCCCGCAAACGATCGGTAGCTTCCTCAAACTTCTTGACGTAGTCGTTGATCTCATCTTCAGCACGGCTGCCGTTGAGGCTACTGCGATCAAGGGCCGAATCGAGCGATGACTTGAACTGATCAGTATCACTTTCAATCTGGCGGATCGTTTCGCGGACATTCCCGCGATACCACCTGCGTTGTGCTAAAACATTTGTGGTTGCAGTTACAAGAATTGTTGTTGTCAGAATCAACAAAAGGCATCTGGTTTTCATTCGTGTTGCTTCCTCCAGGGGTTTAGATATAGCGCTTTATTAACCGAAGTATCCTGTTTGGACTTACTCAACGGCAGATCCGCAGTTATCGGATTGTGATCCGAAATCCGGTCTTTGATTGACTCATTCAACGCTTTCAACGTTCTTCCAAAAACCGGCGCGAAATTGAACGGTTGATCGCGATCATCGGGTTCGGTGAGTCCGACGGGCTTAACGAAGATCCAATCTAGCTTGAACTCAAGATCGATCTTTCCCTCCAGGGAGAAAGTCGGGACGAATCCTTTCGACCCGCGTTCGTTTGAATCCGAGAGTGTGTCTTCACTCTCGCCTGTCGAAAACAACTTGGAGCCTCGGAAATCAAATGCACCTCCGTCCGCAAACCGAAACTCCTTTAGGGTGTCAAAGAATTTTTCCTCAGGATTCTCCGAAACAAACTTCACGCTCTTCACTGTCGGATCGTTCCACGTGCGCAGGGTCTTGAGGGCGCCAAGCGATATGTCGTACAGCATACCGACACCCGTCGCATACTTGATTCCTCTGTTGACCCAGAAACTGCTGCTGCCCAGGCGATGTTTGATAGCGCGTTTGAACGAGACGGGGGTGGCGTCAGTTCCGTTCGTGTTCATGTCACCGGCAAAAATGACAGGGTTTGGGATGTCCTTGATCGTTGAAAGCACTTCTTCGAGCTGCTTAACACGACCCTCAGGTTTAACTTTGTCCTCGAGATGTGTGGCGACGATGGTCACGCGCCCGCTGGGAAAATCCGCGTCTTCAATATCAGCCAGTAGCATCATGCGACCGCCGCGTCGCACTTCCCTCGCGATCGTTTCATCGAATACAAACTCTGCACCTTTTCGCCTGGCCTCTTCCAACTTTGAAATCTTTTTCTTTTCATTCGCATACCAGTCATAGCCCTGATACTTGAATGGTATGAGTCGCACATTGCTTAGTGGGTAGCGACTCAGGATCGCAGTCCCGTGAAGATTCTGCGCGCGAGTCTTGTCAACAGCGCTCTGCTTCACTAGCTCTGCTCGCTCGTTGGGATCTTTCACTCCTTCGAATGTTTCAGTCCCGAGGTTTAGTGGATCAATCTCAACAAATTCGACGCCGTAGGCGTAGTTCATGCGGAGCGCGATAGCCAAATCGCGCGCAATGTCGCGGTAGTCAGTTCGCTTTAATCCCCAGTCGACTTCGTTGAGAACGATCACGTC
>DASTVU010000394.1:0-4423 GCA_035758935.1 Pyrinomonadaceae bacterium
GAGGGCAACGGCGCCGACGTCTTTTGCTTTGTTAATGATGATTTGGTCTGACAGGACTGAAGGATTTGAAATTGAGGGTTCGAAGAGCGCCACGGTTTTGATATCCGAGTTGATCTCCCTTAAAGCGGGTAATTGGAAGCATTCGATGATCACTCGTTCCTTGAAATCGTAATCGTCGATCATCCGGCAGCACGCTTCTGCCAGTGGCGCGTACTCGTTCGGCGAGTCGCACTTCATCTCGAGATACAGTGTCGAATTGTTTGACTGGAACAGAGTGAACAGTTCCGCGAGACTGGGAACAGTTTCGTTTGCGAAAGATCGTGCAAACCAACTTCCAACGCCGATCTTCGCGAGCTCCGAAGAGTTCAGATCCGCGACCCGGTGAGGTAAACCACCAGTGCGTCGCAGATCTCTATCGTGAATAACAACAGGTACACCGTCTCGCGTAAGGCGAACGTCAAACTCGATCCCGTCCGCTCCGACCGCGATGGCTTCGCGAAAAGCCGCCATCGTATTTTCAGGCGCGACCGCAGACGCCCCGCGATGACCAATAATCAGTGGCGTATTCATTTACCGGGACGCTGCCGGTTCGGTGGGATTGATGATGCGCTTGAGCTTGATTTCAAACGTCCCGTAGTCAGTTTTCACGCGACCACCGACGGGAATATGTCGCTGGTCGTCTGTGATCCACATCGAAAACTCACCCTTCTCGTCGTCGATGAGACTATTGGGTCCAAAGAGTTCAGGGCGTACGTGGAGCACGTCAACGCGACCAAGAATGGTCTTCATGCGTTTCTTCTCGACCACTTTGACTGGAATTGTGTAAACACGTCCGCCATCACCGATAAAGATGTCGAACGACTTGCCAACTTCGAGTGGTTGCGTGCGAATGAAATAGATCGCGGAAAGCACGTCCTGCAACTGTCCGGTGAAGTCTGCGACAGCGTGACGCGGTTCTGCACCAGGGTTGTTCGGATCGCGCGAGGTCCACGTCATGACTCCTTTCGAACGATCGAACGTAGTTTCAGTTGTTCGAACTCTTTTGCCTTGCTCGTCAAGAATCGTCGTTTTTTGAATAGTGAATGTTGCTGGCTCAACTGTTGATTCGACCCGTTCGCGAAACTTGAGATTAAACAAACGAGCAAAGAAACCTTTGCTGGAAACATCAGCATTGAACGTCAAAGCGTAAGGCTTAAGTGTCTTAGAGTCACCTGAATTTGCGGGCTCGTTGAGAGGCGTGCGTGTGGCGCGAAACTTCAGATCGGCAACGTCGATCTTACGCAAGAGTACTCTCGAGAACTCTGCTTCGAAGTGAAGCTCTTCACCGAGTTCAAAGCGTCTCGTTCCCGCGTGAGACTGAACTTGCTGCGCGTTGACATACTGAACACTGACTGCGGTGCCAAAAGCGAGAGCAGCGACGAGGGAAACAAAAGCGAGTTTCTTAAAAACTTTCAATTGCGTTAGAAGTAATAAATCTTAATCAACAAGAGACCCCAGGCGATCACAAGCCCGAGCGCGGCCCGATACTCCCGGTATCGCAAATAAAGACTACCATCGAATCTGTTCACGGCAGCCTCGTTTTGTCTAAACGGCGTAATCCGCGGAAAAAACAAAGGCACCGCCTGCCTGTACCTCTCAAACTCTTTGCCAAAAAGCTCCGCGAGATGCGAGGCTTCGACGCGCATCACCGGTAAATAGATGCCAAGAAACAATGCCGCAAACAAAAGCCCGAGCACCAACCGGCCCGACGCAATCGTGAACCCAAGTCCAAGCAAAAAGCTTCCGAGATAAAGCGGATTGCGCGTAAAGGCGTAGGGTCCGGACGTCGCAAGCTGTGCATTTTTTCGGATGTGTCCCGCAGCCCATGCGCGCAGAGCCAAGCCCAGCAATGATACCGATGCGCCGATGAGCAACATCTTCGGCGTCGGCCGAGCGAAAAAGATGAACGCCGCACCGCACAGAAAGCCAAGCGGCACTCGCCAACGCTGTATCCACGTTCCGCCTCTCCGACTCATAGATATAGACGCAAAAAGCTCAAAATGAGTTAACCGTTATTTTGCAGTCTTCTTTCTACTGCTTCCATCACGCGTCCGACGTCAATGTCCATACAGATCCATTTTGAACACGAACGCCGGTGGCAGTCGACACGACAATCGATGTCATTTCGTTCCACGCAAATGTCTTCCGGGCGAGGACTGCCGTTGCGCCACCACTCCGTCGGTCCGAATAATCCGACAATTGGCGTCCCGGCAGCCACTGCGATGTGCATCGGGCCGGTATCTCCTCCGACGTAGACACGTGCCTCACGCGCTAACGAATAGAACCCTTTCAACGACAGTGCAACCGGCTGAGCGTGGCCCGAGACAGACGATTGGCGAACAGCTTCGGCAAGTTCGAGTTCACCCGGGCCGTACGTAACGAGCGAGTGAATACCGTAATTGGACCACAAAAGATCGGCCAGTTTCCCAAATCGATCGACGCTCCACAGCTTCGTCGGCCAGCCACCTGCCGGATTCAGAATTGCAAATCGACCACCGGTATTAGCCGCTGCCTCACGAGCTTCGGCCTCATGCTGAGGACCTACTTGAATTGGGAACGAGAGTTCTTCCGGTTCAGGTATGCCCAAAGCACCTTGAAGCAATAGCAGGGATTTGCGAATGACGTGAGTCTGGCGCGGGACGGCGACTGTTTTTGAGAGCAACAGAGCACTGGCCGGTTCACGCAATCCTGCGCGAGAGTAGCCAAAAATACGACGCGCGCCCGACAGGCGCGCGATTGAAGCGGATTTAAGTAGTCCCTGGAAGTCTAAAGCTACATCGAAGGCCGAGGCGCGTAACCGACGTAACTGCTGGCGCGGTGCCCGCAGCGTCTCCCCAGACATCAGCCCGCGCCTCAGCGCCTTCGTGTCGACTTCGATGAGACGATCTACAAGCGGGTTGTCTCTCAAAATTTCAGATGATCGCCGTTCGACCACCCATGAAATTTCGGCCTGAGGCATGGCCGCGCGGAGAGCGGCGAGGGCCGGCAGAGTGTGAACTATGTCGCCGATACTGCTGAGCTTAACTATGAGAATTCTCATGTACCGCCGAAATAAACAAACTTCAGTTTAGCTTCAGCCACCTTCTTGCCGGCGCGAAACTTCGTCAGAGTTCCTTCAAGAACAGGTGTTTCATCGTCCAGAATTCCTGACGAATACACGCCGCCCTTGAGAAATCTTCCGGAAAAACTATAAGAAACGCCAGCGACTGTCATCGTGGTGAAAGTAAATCTCTCTTGTTTGACGCTGAGAGTTTTGAAGCGGTACCGCGGGCCATTGATCTCTTCCAGGCCGGGTTGGGGTAGATGCCGTGACTTCTTCGCATTCAAATTAATGCCAGCGAAATCCGAAAAACCGTTTGGTGGTGGTTCGCCGCCGTGAAGCCAATATGATCCGTCGGGATCGAAACGCTCGGTCCTGGTTCGTTGGCTGAATGACGGGGCGGAGATCAGCGATACGAGCAGGAGTGCGACGAAAAAGTTTTTAACCATTAAAACCTCCGAGGCGAGCGATGATGGCTGATGTCGAGTGATCTTTGGGATCGCCGACGATGGCGACCTGACCGCCGTAAGATCGTACCACGTCACGTTCCGGCACGGTTTCCGTCGTGTAATCGGTGCCCTTAGCATGAACATCTGGTTTGAGCGCGAGCAGGAGTTGTTCGACAGTTGGCTCGTCGAAAATCGTGACGTAATTAACAGACTCAAGCGCAGAGATGATTTCGGCGCGTTCGATTGCAGGCAGCACTGGCCGGCCCTCTCCTTTTTGAATAGCGACCTGTTCATCGGAGTTCACGCCAACGATCAAAATATCCCCCAACTCTCTCGCGCCTGCGAGATATCGAACATGCCCCACATGAAGTACGTCGAAACATCCATTCGCAAAAACGATTCGCGCGCCGGACTCTCTGGCAGAGGCGACGCGTTTCAGAAGTTCTTCGCGGGTTAGGATGATTGACATCATTTGAGACAGGATTCCAAGATTTTCAAGATGAACAAGATGTATCACGTTAATCCTGCTAATCGTGCAATCCTGTTATAGAGTGCTCCAGTTCTTCGGCGGTCACAGTTGCCGTACCTCTCTTCATCACTACCAAGCCGCCGGCATAATTCGCCAGGTGCGCTGCATCGGTAAACGACGCGCCGGACGCAAGCGCGAGCGAGAACGTCGCAATGACAGTATCGCCTGCGCCTGTTACGTCTACCGCTTGCTGCGCGCCGACGGCAGGAATATGAACCGCTGAAGAATCGCCTTCAAGGAGTGTCATACCCTGAGCACCGCGGGTAACAAGCAAAGCGTGATGGCCCAGCTTTGTCTTTAACTCATGTGCCGCACTTTCGAATCCGAGATTCTCGACTTCGTCTTCGTTGGGAGTTGCGGCGGTGA
>DASTVU010000395.1:0-6738 GCA_035758935.1 Pyrinomonadaceae bacterium
ACCGGATCGTCCGGATCAGAAACTGAAACATTCACTGTCGTGATCGGATCGCTGTACTGCACCGTCTGCGACAACAAATTGATCGTGAACACGGGCGCATCGTTAACAGCGTTGACCGTAACGTTCACTGTCGCCGTTGCGCTGCCGCCGTGTCCGTCGTCGATCGTGTAAGTGAATGAGTCGCTGCCGAAGAAGTTCAATGCCGGTGCGTAATGAATGGTCTTGTCAGGATTGATCGAGACTGCGCCATTCGCGCCCTGCGTGACCGAGTTGATATTCAACGTGTCGCCATCGGGCTCCGTGTCGTTAGCCAGCACGTTGATGTCGACTGGTGTGTCTTCATCGGTGGTGGCCGAATCGTTATTCGCGATCGGAGCGGCGTCCTGGGTGATTGTCACGTTGCGACCAGCGACGGTTAGTGAACCGCTGCGCGCCGAGCCGGTAGTGTTTGGCGCGACTGTGAAATTCACCGTGCCGTTGTTGCTACCACTCGCTCCAGAGTCGATCGTGATGAAGGAGCTATTGCTCACGGCGTTCCAATCGCACGCAGCCGTTGCAGACAAGTTCTTCGTCACCGTTACGCTGCCGGTGTTACCCGGTGAGAAGAATGCCTGGTTAAGTGGCGACACTGTCGCGCACGATGTTGGAATCGTGACCTTGAAAGCGCCTCGACCATGAGTAAAGGCGAACAAAGAAGTCACGCCGTTGTTGTTAATTGCCGTGAGCGACTCCACGACTGTGTTCGAGAAGCCGGTAGTTTCACGCGCCCAGTTTGCTCCGCCGTCGAGCGAAACAAATACGCCGAGGTCCGTGCCGACGTAGATGCGCTGATTGTCATTTGGATCGATGGCAACGCTGTGCGTCGGAATGTCAGGAATCGCATTCACGTTTCCGGGTGCCTGCGTACCGTCAGCGAGCGTCCAGGTTGCGCCACCGTCCGTGCTTCTGAAGACGTGGCCGGCGCTGGTGCCTTGAGCGTTGGGCGTGCCGTTGAAGTTTGAGATCGTGGCCCAAACGTTGTTTGCATTCGACGGATCGTATTCAACCCACGAGATGGTGCCGTTGCCGTTACCACGCGGTGTGAAAGTTTGCAGCCATGTGCTGGCCAACACACTGGCGGCATTGGCCGTCAGACCGATCGTCGTACGACGAAATTGTCCTGAAGCCGCGCCGTTGATCACGACGTTCGAATTACCCGGTGCGATTGCCATTGCGGTGATTGAGCCACCGGTCTGTTGGGCGTTGCTGGTCCTGGTCCAGTTGGTCGCATTGTTGTCGGTGCGCCACATGAAACGCCCACCAATCCACAAGCGAGTCGGCGTGTTCGGATCCATTCGGAAGACTGTGATGAATGGAAAGACGTCGCCGGCGATACCCGTAATGACTGACGCAGAGCTCGCGCCACCATTTGTCGAACGTCGTAACGAAAGCCCTGTGGTCTCGAAGAAGATGGTGTTTGTGTTTGCGGGATTCACGGCAACGTAGCCGCCGTCACCGCCGTTGATGCGAGCCCATGCGTTTGGACCAGCAGCGTCGGTGCCGCGATTTGTACCGTTGTCCTGCGTGCCGCCGAAGTAAGTCTGGCCATTCGGATAGGGCAGGCCGTGGTAGAACTGCGTTACTGCGTAGTTATTGTTCAAAGGTCCCCAGATCACCGGAGAGGGAACTGTAAAGAAACCACCCGGGGTGAATTCGTTACCGCAGATCGGACTTGACGGTGTAATGGCGCCGCCGCCCGGAGTTATGCCGCCGGGGTAACCAACGTTGCCTGTTTTGGCGTTGTCAGTTTTGTAGACGCCGCCGTCGTTTGCGGCAAACATTGTCTGGTTGGTGGTGCCGTTATAGTTTGGATGGAAAACGATGCCGTGATTGTCGGCGTGGACCAGTTGTGGATCTCCGTTGTTTGGCGGAGTGCCGTTTCCCTGGAACCACCAGTACGATGCCACCGCCCAGTTAACACCGCCGTTGTCGGAGCGGAAGAGATCGACACCACCTGCCCACACTTTGTCTGAATCTGTTGGATCAACTGCGATCACGTTGTCGTACCAGCCTTGATTCAAAAACTGGCTCGTTCCGAGTCCGCATTGTGTCAAAGCACCGTTGACTGGGTTGCTGAGCAGCAGTGTGTCCTGGAGGTTGGCGCTGTTGTTACGGACCTGCGTGGTCCATGTTCCGGCCGCTCCTCCTGTGGTTGAACGGAATACGCCGAGAAGACCGTCGGTGTAATTCGCAGTTGGGAAGTTTGGATTCGTTCCCGCGGCGCACGAGATGCAAGTCGCAAGCGCGTAGATAACGTTCTGGTTGGAAGGCGCGATCGCCAGCGAGGTTCGACCCTGGTTCGTTTCAGAGAAGACATCTTCCCAGACGCCGGAACCGCCCGCATCTACGTTGCGGAAAATGTGCGCACGCGCGAACGTGCCGACAGCGGCAAAGATGTAATCCGTTGTCTGATCGGTGCGCATAACGAGGTCCATCGCGCCGTTTGCACCGTTCGCGACGTTAGAGACGATTTGCTGATCCCACGAAGTGCCACCGTCGAGACTGCGGAAGACTCCCGCGCGAGTGGCTGCATAAACATGCTGACCATTTGAAGGACTGACGACGATATCGTTCACGAAGAAAAAGTTTGAGTTGTTAACCGTGGCTGTTAGGCGCGTCCAGTTTGCGCCCGCGTCAGTGGTTTTGAAGATACCGGCTCCACGAACACCGTCTGCGTTGAAGAATCCCTCACCTGTGCCGGCGTAGAGAATGTTTGGATTCGAAGGATCGATCGCCATGGTGGTCACGGCGATGTTTGCGAGAAAGTCGTTGAGTGGCGCCCACGTGGTTCCGCCATTAGTAGTTTTCCATATTCCGCCGGCAACTGCTGCTGCGTACATGACGCTGGGGTTGACGGGATCGATGATCAACGAGCGTGTGCGACCGCCGACGTTGCCTGGTCCTAACGACTGCCAGGTACCGAGTGCGCCGCTGGTCGAAGCACTTCCATCACCAGCTCCGGCGCCGCCGGTGCCGCCCGGAAATTCAGGATCTTCAAACACCTCTTCCGCTTCATTGCTGTCTGTTTGTGAAGGCAGGTTCTTGTTGTTCCGGGTTGAGAAGCGCTTCATCTTTTTGATCTTCTCTTTAGCCTGGAAGTAACGCTCGACTGGCAGGATCTTCTCGCCCTTGGGGAGACGCTTCTGCAAATACCACTCGAGTGCTTCGCGTGGCTGGTCGGTGCGTTCTCCGTCGAGATCCTTCTCGCCGTTGAATAAAGCGGCGAGGCGTGGATTGCGTTTGATGAGCGCGCGCTTCGCAGCTAACTCTTTGCGTGATTCCCGTTCTGCACGGGCTTCTTTTTTGCGCTCGGAGGTTTCTTTCTTACGCTCGGAGGTTAGGACTTCCTTTTGTTCGACAGGCAACTTCTGTCGTTTGAGATTATTCCTTTGCGCCATTGAAGTGACGCCATTAAGAAAAAGTATGCAGATCAAGGTCAGGGATGTTAGGAGGCGGTTCATCTTGATTGTCCTTTCGGGAGCGTCGGAAGTCTTATAGGGGGCTACAGCTCTCCTATTTGAAATTCTTAAATAGGAGTTACTCCTGTTCTGAAAGTGTTGTTAACTCTTTTAGTGAAGGTAGGGCTCGGCCATTATGCCACAAAGAAGGACCAGCCGTGCAAGGCATTCCACTCTGGAAGTGAAAGTACTTTTTCCTGAAAGTTAGACCAACTCGTTCCAGAAAATCTGTCGTGAAGATTGGTCACAAAAAGGCACAAAAAGTTACAAAATGTCTTCTATAAACCTTCTGTGCTTTATGTGCCTTTTGTGGCTTAAATATTTTAAGGGCGGGAGGCTGTATCTGATGTTCTTGAGCCGCCCGGTTCATCAACATACTTCTTGAACCACGCATAGAGTTCCTGGTACCAGTAACGACTGTTCTCGCCCTTCAGAATCCAGTGGTTCTCGTCGGGCCAGACGATCAGTCGACTCGGAATTCGCAGCCGCTGCAGCACGCTCCAGTTTTCGAGCGTCTGATTGAGCGGCACACGAAAATCGTTTTCGCCAACTGATAACAGAATCGGCGTGCGGAAATTTTTCGCAAACCTGATCGGATTCTGCTCGCGCCAGACTGGTCCCTGTTCCCATGGTGGCCCACCGTTGTTGACCTCGCGCGAGTAGATCGTGTCACTCGTGCCCCACTGCGACTCCAGATTGATCAAACCGGCGTGACTGATCAGCGCCTTGTAACGCGTGGTGGTTGCCTGCATCCAGTTTGCCATGTGACCGCCGTAACTGGCGCCGGCAGCAACTTGTCGTGAACCATCAACGAATGGGTAGAGACGGATCGCCTCGTCCGCACCTTCGTTAATCTCGTTTCCGGGTCCTTTAAATGGATCTCCCTGGATACTCTGCGCGAAGGCTTCGCCAAATCCCGTCGAACCGGAGTAGTTCGTCAGTAACACAACGTAGCCCGGTTTAGACAACATGAAGTAATTCCAGCGCAATCCCCAGTTGTCGCGCCACATGCTGTGTGGTCCACCGTGCATTACGACAAAGAGCGGATACTTCTTGCGTTCATCAAAATTGGGTGGCAACGCGATCATGTTGTGAATGCGTTTGCCGGCCTTGCTGGTGAACCAGAAGTGACGCAGTGGTAACCAGTCGATCTTTGCGACTTGATCGGCGTTGAAGGACGTAAGCGGGACCTGGGTTTTTGAGTTCAGATCCAGGCGGAAGATTTCAGGCGGATTAGTTGCACTCTCCCAGCTTGCAATCAGGATTGTTGACGACGCTCGCGTTGGAATCTTGAGATTCGTGTAAACGCCGCGCGTCATGTCCATAGCGAGCGTCACGTCTCCACCGTTCGCAGGCATTGTGTAGAGCTTTTCGTTTCCTGCTTCTTCGGCTGTCAGGTAGATCGACTTGCTGTCGGGTGTGAATGCGAAACTGCCAACCGAACGATCCCACTTCGCCGTGATGATCTCGGGCTGACCGACGTTGGGCCATGAAAACTTCGCCAGTCGATCAAGATGGTAGGTCTTGTTATCGGTTCCAATTTCGCTGCCGGCATAGAGTGCTCTCCCGTCCGGTCGAAATGCCGGACGGCTGAAGTTGTTGCCGCCGGAGGTGAGACGCACCGGCTCGCCGCCAGTCGCGGATACTTTGAATAGATCCGTGTTTGTATTTGCATACGCTGCGGCGTCTCTATTCGTTGAAGCAACGAAGACGATTGCGCTGCCGTCCGGAGTCCACACGCCATCGAGCTCTTCGCCCGAGTCGCTGACGCGACCTGCAAATCCGCGTTCACTAACGAGCTTCGTGCCGGCAAGTAAGTCTTTAGCCTTCGCTCCGGGCTGTACGGTTTGCACAAACAGGTGACCCTGCGTGTCGTCGAGCCATCTGTCCCAGTTGCGAATTGGAAACTTCTCGTAAACACGCGCGCGATATTTCTGCGCTTTGCGTTCAGCGGCGATCTTCTTGTTTGCGTCGTCATCAACCGCACCAGGATAAACCGAGCTAACGAAGAGAAGTGCCTGACCGTCAGGCCGCCATTGTGGCGAGCGTGCTCCAGTTGAAAGGGAAGTGATCCGCACTGCCTCGCCGCCGTCGGCGACATCGAGCACGTAAACCTGGCTCGCCTCATCACCTTCGCGTCTTGCCGTGAAAGCAATACGGCGACTATCAGGACTCCACGCCACACCGCCCTCGCCACCCTTGCTGGAGGTCAAACGTCTTGGTTTCGCACTCGCGTCCGTCGGGACGATCCACAGATCCGAAACCTGGTCCTTGTCGTCATAGGCCGGCTCAACGAGTGAAAAGACGACCCATTTTCCATCCGGACTCGGCACGGGCGCTCCCACACGCTTCATCGTCCACATTGACTCATGAGTCAGTTGAACTTTGTTTTGGGCGAGCGCCGTGCTCGCACCCAATACAACGGCGAGGGCGATAACAAACGAAAAAGACCGGGCTCTGATAAACATTGATTTCCTCCTGCGAAATGGTGGCGGTTGGCGTCCGAGATGATACCTGAGACTGAGAATCTGTGAAATCTGTGGATGGTTTGCGGCAACTTGAGAAAAGCTGGGAACATCGTAACCGGCCACCTCGTTCGGGTGTCTAGCTTGTTATGGAGGATCGCCGTTTGATTTTTAGCGTTATTTTTAATCGTTTATCAAAAGCCGTGCTTTTGCTCGGCTTTCTAGTGTTTGGAGCATTTTCAGCTATATCTGTGCAGGCCCAGGAAGTTCCGAAAGATAACAAAGCGGAGCTCAAATCCAGTTTGACAGACCTTTCAACGCTCTACAAAACAGAGGTCGAAAGACTCGAAAAACGGCAGCAACAGTCGAAAGAACTCTACAACGATGGACTGATTTCACGCGTTGATTTTGAGAAAGGCGAGAAACAACTCGCTGACGCGCGTGCGAAAGTCGAACAAGTCACTAACGAAATTGCGGTTGCAAGTCAGCCCGTGCCGGTGTCGGAGGTTGTTGCAGAATTGGTTGCGGCGGGTAGTCAGGTATGGTCGACTGGAAACACTAAGGTCGACGGCTTGATTCGCCATTACGGCAAGCAGTACGGCGTCGATCCCTTCCTGATCTATTGCACGATGGCACAGGAGTCGAGTTTCAACTCAGGCGCGACGAGCAACAAAGGAGCACAGGGCTTGATGCAACTCATGCCGGGCACTGCGGCTCGCTACGGAGTTAAAAATCCTTACGATGCAGCGCAGAGTATTATGGGCGGGACGCGCTAC
>DASTVU010000396.1:0-2673 GCA_035758935.1 Pyrinomonadaceae bacterium
CATCGGCGCCTATGCCGGTCGCGACACGCCCAAGGGCCCAGCGAACGAGAGCTTCTATGACGGCATGTGTCCGGACATTAAGTTTTACGATTTCCGAGTACTAGCCAAGTCGCTTCAGGATACGGAGTTCGCAATCATCGCCGCGCTTCAGTACCTGCGCTATCTAAATGATCGTCACACTTACCTGACGATTCACGGCGCCAACATGAGCCTCTCGATTCCACACGACGTACGCAACTTCGCCTGTGGACGCACGCCGATCTGCAACGAGTCTGAACGGCTGGTGGAAAGTGGTGTCGTAGTGGTCGCGGCCGCGGGAAATCTTGGTTATCAAAGGTTCGAAACAAAGGACGGCTCATACGAGGGATACACGGCATTCAGTGTTACCGATCCGGGTAATGCTGACGGTGTTATCACAGTTGGCGCGACTCACCGTTACAGACCACACACGTATGGCGTGAGTTTCTTCTCGAGCCGTGGTCCAACCGGTGACGGTCGCATGAAACCGGATCTGGTAGCTCCAGGCGAACGTATCGAGTCGTGCCTGCCTGACAATTCATGGGGAGAACTCGACGGAACGAGCATGGCGGCGCCGCACGTAAGTGGAGCGGCGGCGATGTTGATGGCGCGCTACGACGAACTCGTCGGCGAACCGCGCCGGATCAAACGCATCCTCTGCGAGAGCGCTACAGATCTCGGGCGTGAACGCAGCTTCCAGGGGCACGGCATGCTTGACGTGCTTCGAGCGTTTCAAAGTATCTAAGGAGAAAACTCATGTTTTTCACACTCGACGTAAGGCGTGCACGCAAAGGCGACTGCCTCATTCTTCACTACGGTACCAAAAAGGAACCGGGCCTCGGACTGATCGACGGTGGACCGGGAAACGTTTACAAACCACATCTCAAACCGCGTCTGGAAGAGATCAGGAAAGCGCGCAAACTAGATTCTGATGCGTCGCTTCCGGTCGACTTCCTGATGGTGAGTCATATCGACGACGATCACATCAATGGCGTGCTTGAGCTGACCAAAGAATTGCTCGAAGCGAAGGAGTCGAAGCAACCGCTGGCACTTAAGATTAGCGGCGTTTGGCATAACAGTTTCGACGACATCATCGGCAACAATCCGGCAGAACTGACTGCTGCTGTCACTGCACAGTTCGGTGCTGCATCACTTTCCGGCGATCCTGATCCCGGCGATCTCAAGGGTCTCGATCCTGACGCTGCGAAAGTGCTGGCCAGTGTAGGCCAGGGATTTCAACTGCGCGACGACATCCGAGGACTCAAGCTGCGCATCAATCCGCCGTTTGCCGGCAAGCTTGTTCTGGCCAAGGCAAAAGCCAAGAAGATCGATATGGGAAAAGGACTCAGCTTCACCGTGGTTGGGCCAATGAATCCTGAAGTCGTCAAGTTGCAAAAAGATCACGATGAGTTTCTAAAGAAAGCGGCGGCGAAAGGGAAGAAGACTGAGGCCGCGTTGGCGGCGTTCACCGATACGTCCGTTCCAAATCTTTCGAGTGTCGTTGTTTACGCCGAAGCCGGCAAAAAGAGCATGCTGCTGACAGGTGATGCGCGTGGAGACAAGATCCTGAAGGGACTGGAGCTCGTTGGCCTTTTAAAGCCGGATGGCAAGAGCACGATGCATGTCGATGTTCTTAAGTGTCCACATCACGGCAGTAAACGTAATAACGATCCGATTCTCTTCCGTCGCATTACTGCCGATCATTACGTCTTTTCGGGTAACGGGGAGCATGGCAATCCCGCACGCGAAACGTTGGAGATGTTACTTGGCGAACGAGGTGACGAAGACTACACCGTTCACCTGACCTATCCAGTCGATGAGATCGACGTCGCACGAAAGGCGGAAGCTAAGAAGCATGGGCAATCGTGGTCAGTGAAAAAGAACAGCCTCGCGTCGTTCTTTGCGGAGAATAAAGCGTTTGCAAAGAAAGTCGTGATCGTGGATGAAAAGGCGCCTCACCTGATCAACCTGCTCGACGAGATGTAATTGGGCGCCGCCTTGGAGTGCGCCAACTTGTTGGCGCTTTCATACTTGTACCAAAGCGGTGCCAAGGCACCGCACTCCAAGGAGGCGTCCAAATCCACCCCTTTCACAATTCTTAACAAATTTTTACCTGCCCTTAACACACGCTTCATCGACCTCGCTTAGAATTCCGGACTCAAAATGGCACAATGGAGGAGGACTAAGCTTAAAGGAAAGATGTCTATGAAATCCAAGCAGGGCTTTTCTTATCGTTTGGGAGTTCTCCTGGCAGTTTGTGGACTCTGCGCCACTCTCCTGGGCTGTGTTAACAAGGCGCAACCGAATTTTGAACGTCCCCCGGCGCCCGTCGTCGTGAGTACCGCAGTGTCTCAGGATGTCTCGAACTACATGGACGCGCTCGGAAAGATCGTCGCAAAAGAAACAGTTTCGATTCAGCCACAGGTTTCCGGCCGAATAGTCAAAATTCATTTCACTGACGGCGCGAACGTCAGAAAAGGCCAACTGCTTTTTACAATCGATCCGCGACCGTTTGAAGCGAATCTGAAGCAAGCCCAGGCAAATCTCGCCAAAGACGTTGCCGCGAAGAAACAAGCAGAGGCAAATCTGGCGCGCGAGGTCGCGCGTGAGAATTGGGGCCGCGCCCAGGTGAACCGCTATCGCGTGTTGGTTGAG
>DASTVU010000397.1:0-2257 GCA_035758935.1 Pyrinomonadaceae bacterium
GGCGACGCTCTCGAGTGTTTCGCCTTCGCGCAGTTTGTATTCAACTGTCTGTAGTTTGGCGAGCGGTTCGAAAGCGGACGCTGGCAGGTGTTCGTGTGGATAGCGTTTGAATTGTTGGACCGTCTCGCGCATCTGACGGCACCCGATTGCGCCGCCGAGCACACATAGTGCGACGCCCGTGATTAGGAGTGTCTTCAACGTCCAACAATTCATAGGCGGCTAGCGGACGACGCTGTCCCAAACAGCTTTCGCGATTTGCGCGATTACGCGTTCGCGTGTAACGAGATCGACTGGAGAGTCTGACACGTAAACAGCGATTGCCAGGTGATGGCCGTTCGGTAGGGTTACGAGACCGATATCGTTGGTTGCGGCAGTCTTGCCGTTTGAAGCCCCGGAGGACCCGGTCTTATGTGCGACAACTGCCGTCTTCGGCAAGAGCCCTTTCAGCCGGTTCGGGAACGTTGGCGTTTCGATCATGAACTTGTATAGGAGTTGCTGACTCGTTTCGGAGAGCCCCCGCCGTTCGTGCAGACTGCGCAGTAACTCAACCGATCCCGCAGGCGTGGCCCAGTTGCGATACTGCGTCTCCCAGTCCTGCCCGATTTCCTTTTCGCTATTGGCAACGAGTATCTCGTTAATGCCCAGCTCGTTTAGATACTTGCTGACCGCGTCGACGCCGACGAGCTTGAGCAACACATCCGAAGCCGTACCGTCGCTTTCCGATACCGCATAGCGCAAGAGTTCTCTGAGACTTAACTCGACGCCCTTTGGATTCTTGTCACGAATCGGGCTGCGCTGCCCGATACGGACAAAGTCAGTCTTTTCAACGCGCACCGGTTGATCGAGAGCTAGTTTCCCGCTGTCAACCTGGGCCAGTACTGCCATACCGATCGGCAGTTTATAAACACTCTGCATCGGGTAATGCTCGTGAGGATTAAGAGAGATTGATTCGCCTGTTTCGAGAACTTCAGCGGCAACACCCACGCGACCTTTCGCAACAGCAGCTATCTGTTCGATCTGCTTTTGCAGTTCGGTGTTCTTTTTATCTGGCGCTTTTGTTTTCTGAGAATCGGTTGGACTGCTTGTCGCGATGGAATTCTCCTTCTGAATAGCAGCATTGCAGGAGAAGATCGTTACCAGAGGAAGAAACACTAACCCGAGACGCACCAATATTCCCATCAATTGAAGCACTCCTTTGTTCATCTAAGTTCCGGGCTGAAGTTGTATATTAAATCTGCGGATGAACGCGGATTCCGCTCCAGCGTGGATCAAGATGATTATCCTACCTGAATTAGACGAAGATTTGTTACGTGAGTGCGAGGTCGAGACCTTCCGTTCCAGTGGACCGGGTGGGCAGCATGTCAACAAGACGGAAAGCGCGGTTCGCCTGAGGCATTTGCCTTCGGGTATCGTCGTCAGCTCACAGCAGGAACGAAGTCAACACCGGAATAAAGCGCTGTGTTTACAGAGGCTTCGGAATAAGGTTGCGCGGTTGAATTATCGTCCTCCGAAACGTGTACCCACGCGAGTCCCGCGTAGCGCAAAAAATCGAACGCTCGAGGCAAAGGCACGCCGATCACAAATCAAACGACTACGTTCAAAGCCATCGCCGGATGAATGAGCATGTCGAGGTGCTATCATCTGACGAGCAAAGGGAGGGTACCGTGATAACTGTCGCCAATCGCATCTACGTAAAGCAGGAATACGCCGAGGCCTTCGAGCAGCGGTTTCGTGAACGCGCCGGACTGGTGGACCAAATGCCGGGTTTTGTTTCAAACCAGGTTCTTCGTCCGGTCAACGAAGGTGATCCCTACGTGGTTTTCACTATTTGGAACAGCCGCCAGGATTTCCTCAACTGGGTACGCTCTGATGCGTTTGTGAAGGGACACGCGCAATCAGGCTCGCTTCCGAAGGACGCGTTTTCACAGTCGAATGTGTTGGAGATGCATGAGGTGATTCAGGATTCCAGTCGTCGCGATTTAGAACCAGAGCCGCATGGCGGTCCGTTCAAGATGCACTAGGTCCGTCCCCGTGACGGTCGTACTACGGCGTGAGCATCAACCGTTTTCCTTCTTCGAACTGATCCTCTTTTTCTTTGTGCTTTTGTTGAATCAGTTCGTTGAGCGAAGCAAACTTTTCGTTGAATGTCTTTGCGTCAGTGATCGTTTGATCTGAGGCGAGTTGCGCTTGCGCTTTGAACATCTGCTCGATTTCTATACCTTTTCGGAATGATGCAACAATAAGGGCCATCCCTCTT
>DASTVU010000398.1:0-5985 GCA_035758935.1 Pyrinomonadaceae bacterium
GTCGTTGGCGCAGCAACGGTGACGCCGTCTCCCGTCGTTATGCGATTGATTGCAATCGGAGTGGTGCGACTTCCGAGATTGGCAAATGCGGTGTATGCGGAAGCGATCTGAAGCGGTGTTGCTTCACTCGTGCCCAGCGCCATCGCCGGATATGATCGCGGTGGCTTTGGCAGTCCAGCCTTTGCAGCGAGATTCATTACACGTCCGATGGTCACTTCCATCGCGACTTCGACAGTGACAACGTTGAGGCTATGGACCAAGCCGTCTCGGAGGGTTACCGGCTCATGCGAGTAACTCCCGCCAAAGTTTCCGGGCGTGTATTCCTGGTTATCGTAGGTGAACGTCTTCGGCTCATCCATGTAAGTTGTTGCCGGGGTGATCACACGCGGAACCGGATCGAATGCCGTATTCAACGCGGTGGCATAGACGAAAGGCTTGAACACCGAGCCCGGTTGACGAAACGCATCCGTGGCACGATTCAACTGGCTCTTCGAATAATCACGACCACCAACCATCGCGACGATCTCGCCTGTCTTTGCATTCATCGCGATCAGCGCCGCCTGCACTGTTCCCGGCTCGAAACGTTTCGACTGGATCTTGTCGAGCGCGGCCATCTGCTTCGTCACTGCGGCATACGCGGCACGTTGCAGATCCATGTCAATCGTCGTGTAGATGCGCAGGTGTTCGGTGCCGGCGCCGGCGATCATGTCGCCGAGTTGATTCTGTACGTAGTCGGCGAAATAAGGCGCGTCTGAGACGTCGATTCGACCTCTTGACGGAACGACCTGAAGCGGAGTCGCCTTGGCAGTCTTTGCCTCGTCCTGAGTAATCGCGCCGGCTTCCGCCATCGAATCCAAAACCTGATTGCGGCGCGCTGTGGCTGTTTCGATCTTTGTGTATGGGTTGTAACGATTTGGACTGCGAATCAGTGCGGCGAGAAATGCCGATTCCGAGAGCGTCAGATTTGTGACGTCCTTGTTGAAATAAGCGCTGGAGGCTTCTCCAAAACCATTGATCGAGAATCCCGCCTGCTGCCCCATGTAAACCTGATTGCAGTAAAGCTCGAAGATCTTTTCCTTCTTCAGGCGAGTCTCAAGAATGATCGACATGTAGGCTTCGCTGATCTTGCGCCGCCACGTCTGTTCCGGTGAAAGAAGAAGATTCTTGACGAGCTGTTGTGTGATGCTCGAACCACCCTGGCGTGCAATCGGCGAGGTGGGATCTGCATCGTAACGGCGAATAAAAGCGCGGACGATGCCACGAACATTGACGCCGTAGTGCTCGAAGAAAGAACGATCCTCCGTAACCGTGATCGCCTTCACAAGGTGTGGTGGCAGATCGCTGAAGCCGATCACTTTTCGCTTCGCTCGCTCGGTTCCGGTCACTGAACTAATCAACTCAGGCTCGAGCCAAACACGTTGCAGTGAACCGCGTCCTTCCAGATCAGTAAGCGAACTGATCGACTTCCCTGAACCTGAAAACTGCACTCTGACCCTTTGAAACTGCTTTGTGCCGTCAACACTTGAAGCGCTACTGGGCTCGATATCGAGAGACGTTCCGTTCACTGAATAACGCCCGCGAGCTGTATCTGCCTGCTGTGTTTTCTCAACATAACCGGCGCGCTTCAGGAATGCGATTACGTCTGCCTGCGAGATCGTCTCATTGACACGAAGCTGTTTTGGCGCCGCGTAGATGCCGGCTGTTCGTGTGTAAACTTCGCCCGCCAGTAGATTGTCGATGCGTCCTGAAAAGACCGTCCAGTAATAGATCAGGATTCCCAGTACGATTGCGCTCACAAACACGACCGGGATAATCACGGGCGCACTGAACAGGCGTCGCAGCACCCGGCGCGGAAAGCTCCGCCTCGACTCCACATACGACACTACGCGTGGAGTGCGGAGATCACGATTCGTTTTGCGGGGATATTGCTTATCGTCTGGTGGATAGCGTACTGGCATAAAAAGCGATTGACTCGTCGAGCGACCCTCTCTAAACCGCTTTCAGATATTACGTAACATTCTGCGCACGGTTCTGTCGACGGTCAGTTTGACAGGGCTGGCCGCATTCGCTAACGTGGCTGCCCTCGCTGGACTTTGATGCCGCTCGTCCTGTATGAGTCTAACAAACCTTCCGCGTTTCTTTCTCCCCAGCCGCGCTCGAATTCGCATAGTTTTTATGGCCGTTCTGAGTGCGATCTTCGTGGGAACCGTCGCGTTTCACCTGCTGGAAGGCTGGTCTATACTTGATAGTCTTTACGTTACCGTTCAGACGCTCACTACCGTCGGCTTTGGCGATTTGACGCCCCGAACAGTCGTGGGTCGCGTATTCGCCACAGTGTTCATGATGGTGGGCGTGGGCGTTGTGCTTTATGCTTTAACCAGCACCGTACAGTCGATCGTTCACTCAGAACTGTTTGCCAGATATGGCCATTCACGAAAAATGAGCAAACTGCGAGATCATTTTATCATCTGCGGAGCGGGCCGCGTTGGATTACATTTGGTACGCAGCCTACGTGCGGTTGAGGGTACGTTTCTGGTAATTGAAAGCGATCAGAAAAAGGCCGAAGCACTAATGGATGCGGGCGTCGCAGTTCTCTTAAGAGATGCAACGCTCGAGGAGAGTTTGATCGAAGCAGGAGTCGAATACGCACGCGGTCTTGCCACGTGCCTTCCCGACGATGCTGACAACGTCTACGTTGTTCTGACTGCGAGGGATCTGAACCCGGGTATTCACATCGTCGCGCGCGCCGCTGCTGAGCAGGCGGAGAGCAAGCTAATCCGAGCCGGCGCTAATCGCGTTGTTGCACCAACAATCATCGGTGGACACCGAATGGCGATGGCGTTGACGAAGCCTGCGGTGGGTGACTTTCTCGATTCAATCACAGCGAATCATCTCGAGCTTGGCTTTGAACAGCTCGAAGTTGACCCAGTCTCTACTTTAGTAGGTCGTAAATTGAGTGAGACAGTTATCAGATCGGAGTTGAACATCGTTGTGGTGAGTATTCGTCGTATTGATGGAGAAATAATCTTCAATCCCAGCGGGGAAACAAAGATCGAAAGTGGAGACATGCTGATAGCTATCGGTAACGCAGAATCACTAACGCGTTTAACTGCACTTGCCCGCGGCCGAGCGACGGAACAACGTGCGACAGAGGCGGAGACAAAATGAAGGTTCTGGTTACTGGTGGCAGTGGTTATCTCGGCACGTTTGTCCGGCAGTATTTCACAGCCGACGATTTTTCGCGGCGTTCCGGATTCGACGTGCGCGACGAACAGGCCGTTGAGCGTGTTAAGGAATACGACGCAGTCATTCATCTGGCGGCGCATTTCGACAAGAGCCCTGACGGAGCGGCCGAATGCTTTCGCACCAACGCCACCGGCACTGCGAACGTGATCCGCAACATGAAACCCGGCGCGGCGTTTATTTATGCGTCTACCAAAGACGTTTACGGTAGCCACGCCGAAGGCCTTGACGAAGTAGCAGAAGACACAAGCACTGACTACACCGGTCAATCCGGGTTCGAATGGTCCAAGTTCATTGGCGAGCGTTATGTTGAGTACTACGCACGGCAGCACAACGTTCGTGCGTGCATTTTCCGGCTGTCAACGGTCTATGCCCGAGCCACGCCTGACAACGATCCGGGGATCGTCACACATTACGTTGAATCGATTAAGCACCGCTCGCCGATTCGACTGCCTGCGGGAGTCGATCCCGTGCGTGACTTTCTTTATGTCGACGACTTCTCGCAAGCGTGCCGGTTCTTTATCGGTTCCGGAATCAAATTCGGGCTTTATAACCTCGGCGGTGGTCCAACCAATGCGCTGAGCTTGCGCGAGATGTTGAAACGCGTCGGCGCCATGATCGACATCGAACCGGTGATTGAGGAAGTAGCTATGCCGGCTCCGGTGCCTTTGCGTTACGTTTCGAACATCACGCATGCCAGTAAGGACTTAGGATGGCGTCCGTGGACCAATATTGATGACGGACTGAGTACGATTCTGTAGATGACAAGGGTGCAGGCTGAAAGTATTAAGCGCGTCGTGGTGCGGGGCACGAACTGGGTCGGCGACTCCGTCATGATTGTGCCGGCGCTGCGTGCGCTCAGGCGCGTTTTGCCTGATGCGAAGATCACACTCGCAATTCGACCCGGCCCGAGGGGAATATTCTCGGAAGCGGATTACATTGACGAGTTACTCGTCTACGACAAAAAAGGCGTGTTCTCAGTAATCCCACAGATCCGCGAGTGGAAACGAAGAAATTTTGACCTCGCAATCTTGTTTCAGAATGCTTTTGAAGCGGCGCTCATTCCGTTTCTCGCTGGTGTGCCTCTTCGCCTTGGCTATGCAACAGAGTCTCGACAGGCATTGCTGACGCATCCGTTGGCATTGCCCGATTGGCGCTCATCCAGACATGAAGTCTTTTATTATTTGTATCTGGTCACGGCACTGGAACAGATGTTGTTTGGACAGAGCACGATTTGTGAGAGCGAACCGGACGCAAGCATACAGATTTCGGAGAGCAGAAAAACCGAAGCGTTTGATTTGCTTCGTACGCACGGTGTGAGTGGAGAAGACTCGGTTGTCGCGATTTGTCCGGGGTCAATAAATAGTCGTGCGAAGCGTTGGCCCGCGGAGTCGTTTGCAGCACTGGCCGATCGTCTGATCGATTCACACCGGCAAGTCTTGCTGATCGGCTCGAAGGACGAGTTGGATGTCACTGAGAATGTGACTCGACAAATGCGCAACCGGCCAGTGGTTTTGACGGGCAAGACCAGTCTTGATCAGATTACGGCGGTGCTCGACCGAGCTGATTTGGTTGTGACAAATGACACTGGTCCGGCCCACATCGCCGCGGCGCTCGGCCGTCCAACTCTCGTTATCTTTGGACCGACAAATCCATTGACGACTCGTCCCTTCGCTCCCGACGCAGAGATCCTGCGACATCCACCAGACTGTGCGCCGTGCATGCTACGCGATTGTCCGATCGATCATCGATGCATGACGGCAATCACAGTTGATGAAGTATTTGAGCACTCGCATGCTTTGTTGAAGCGCGGCAGTTTCGCAAAAACAGTAAGGAGCCTGTGCGACTCAGTCGCGTAGATCTAGGATGAAGCGACCAGCGGTTTTCATCGATCGGGATGGAACGATTTCCGAGGAGGTTGGTTACGTAAATCATCCTTCGAGGTTTCGTCTGTTCCCTTATTCCTCTGAAGCGATCAGAATCCTGAACAACAATGGCTGGCTCGCGATTTTGATTACCAATCAAGCCGGTGTTGCGCGCGGTTATTTCTCGGAGGATGTGATCATCCAGGTTCACGATCAGCTCAAACAAGATCTCGAAACCGCGCAGCTCGATGCAATCTACTACTGCGCGCATCATCCTTCGATTGGAGAGCCACCGTACCGGTTTGACTGCGACTGTCGCAAACCGAAAACTGGATTGATCGATCGGGCCGCAAAAGATTTTGAGATTGACGTGGGTGCGAGTTGGATGGTTGGCGATCGCTATGGAGACGTCGAGCTCGCACGAAATGCGGGGCTGCATTCGGCGTTTGTGTTAAGTGGATACGGTCGCGGCGAATGGGAATACCAGCGACAGGGTTGGAAACACGAACCGGATCTTGTTTGCGAAACCCTGCTCGAGGCAGTGAAGATGATAGTCAATACAGGCGCTGCGCCTACAAATGATGCGAACGGAAGATAAAGAACGGCTGGTTGAAATCGTCCGGCGTTTTGCCGGTCAAAAGATCGTGATTGTCGGTGACGCGATCGCGGACAAGTTTGTACACGGCTCAATCAGCCGAGTCTCACGCGAAGCTCCGGTTTTTATCCTGCGACACGAACAGACACAAACGCAGCCAGGCGGAGCCGCAAATTGCGCGATGAATCTCGTTGCCCTCGGCGCTCACGTGTCATTGATTTCGCTGACAGGCGATGACGAATCCGGCAATGAGCTGCGTGCGAAACTCGAATCTGCGGGTAT
>DASTVU010000399.1:0-3727 GCA_035758935.1 Pyrinomonadaceae bacterium
AACAAACAGACAGATCCCAGTCTTGACTTCATAGGTTTATCGTTCCTTCGGCTGTTCTATGAACCTTGCAGACAGAATGGTGCTCTGAAAGCGTCTCACAGGTTACAACGCTCAAACGCGCTAATTCTTAACATCGAGGTAGACTTTTTCTTCCACTAGCGCGACGGCTCGGCCGATCTCGCCGGTGACGACAGGGTCGCGGTTTTCAAGAACGGCGCTGGCGAAGTCGTCAATTAACGGTTGATGGATGTTCTTGGCGTTTGGATGTGTTTCGATGCGTTCGCCATCGGGAGTTAAGACTCGCATCGATCCTTCATTGAGAACAGGAATGTGGATCGAGCCTTGTGAGCAGAAGAGATTGAATGTGTCCTGTGGCTCGCGGGCGGCATGGGTAACAGTTAGGGTGCCACACGTCCCGCGTTCGAATTGAAAAACGGCAGTGGCAGTGTCCTCGACTTCACGATCGAAGAATGTGTTCGCAAGAGTTGCTTTAACGTCGCGAACGTTGCCGAAGATTTCGAGCAAGACCTCAATGCGGTGACAGCCAAAATCAAACATCGGGCCGCCACCAGAAAGCTCCCTCCTTATTAACCACGCACGCGGATCGGATGCAGCAACGTCGAACCACTCGAAAGCGTTGATCTGCGCGACAACCGGGACACCCAGCTCTCCGGAATTGACCAACTCTTTCACACGCCGCACGACAGGGTAAAAATGACGGTAATAAGCAATTCCCAACTTGACGTCGTTGCCACGGCAGGCGGCAATCATTCGATTGCAATCAGCGACACTGAGCGCCATCGGCTTTTCACACAAGACATGTTTGCCTCTTTCAGCCGCGGCGATTGTTTGTTCGGCGTGCAAGTGCACTGGAGTCGCGACGTAGATGGCATCGATTTCATAGTCCATCAGGAAGTCGTGCCAATCTGAAGACCACCGCGGAACACCAAACTCATGCGCGAACGATTCTACCAGCTCAGCACGCGCTCTACTTACTGCCACCAGCTCGCAAAGCGGAGAATCGCGCAGAGCAGGAGCGACGCGCTTTCGCGAGATGTCGCCACAACCGATAAGTCCCCACCTGACTTTCGACTTGCTCACAAAAACTTCTCCCACTCCGAAATAATCCCGCTTAGTTCGCGTTCTTCTTCCGGTCCTACTCCGACAAGTGGCGGTCGCACTGGTCCACCGTTCAGTCCCACCATGTCCATCATTGCTTTCATTGTCGACACTTCATATCCCCTGCGCCGTGCGCGAATTGCATAGAGCGGTATCACGCACCGATCGAGCATCTCGGTCAATACTTCGTGCTCACCATTCTCGGCCAATTCGTGCAACTTCAAGGAGAGGCGCGGCGCAACAGTCGCAATGCTCGACGTAAACGTCCGGATTCCAGCGCTGTAGTACGCTGCAACGAGGTCGTCACCGGCGCCGCCAATCCAGTGCAAACGATCGCCGACGTGATTCATTATTGCCTGCAGTTGCCGAAGGTCGCCGTGACCATCCTTCCACGCAATCAAATTCGGAATCGCGGTCAAACGCTCTACCATCAACGGACTGAACACGGCCCAGTCGCGACTGTAGATCAACACACCGAGTTTCACTGCGGCAGCGATGGATCGATAGTACTCAAACAATCCTTCATCGTCTGCATGTGGATAGTACGGCGGAAAGATCAGTATGCCGTCGGCGCCGGCTTTCTCGGCGGCCTGGGCCATCTCGATACCCAATCGCAGATTGAAACCCACACCGGCGATCACCGGCACACGATCCTCGACTGCGAGCGCCGTTAGTTCGACGACACGCGTGTATTCGGCGGGCGTGAGCGAATACATTTCGCCAGTTCCACCTGCAACCACGAGCGCGCAGATAGGATGCTCAATCAATTTTGTGATGTTGTGATGCAGTCCGGGAAGATCGAGAGACAGATCGTCTTTGAATGGCGTGATTGGAAACGCAATCACACCTGAAAGTTTGTCGCGCAGAGTTGTTGGGTGCATAAGTTTTATTCCCCAGCTTTACTTCGTTTCTACAACTACTACCGTCGCGATCGGATCGACAGCCTTCGTCTTGGGCAACATAATAGTCACACCGTCATCGCCCGTGCTGAACCTCACTGATTCTTTAGGACTCGCAAGCAAATAGCTTCTTACGAGCGTTTTACCCCATGCTGGTACGCGGAGATTACCGCCGGCTGGCCAATCAAAGACGTGCAAATAAACACGCCCAGGCTTACTGGTAGCGCGGCCAAACTCGAGCTGCTTCGGAAACGGACTTGCCGTTGTGCCGTAGATCGACTCGCCATTAACCTTCATCCAATTGCCGATGGCTGCGAGTCGTTGGACGCTGGGCTCCGGAATCAAACCCTCGGCAGTTGGACCAACATTCAACAGATAGTTTCCACCCTTCGACGCGATGTCAATCAGATTGCGGATGAGCACTTCCGGCGACTTCCACTTATCGTCATAGAACTTATATCCCCAGGTCGTGTTCATCGTCATGCAACTTTCCCAATCGACACCCGGCAAGCCGTTCGCAGGAATCCGTTGTTCGGGCGTGCCGAAGTCGCCCGCGTATTCCTGATCAGTTTTACTCATACCCTGCATGCCCTGGCGCCCTCGACCGACTCGGTTGTTGATGATGATGTCAGGTTTCAATGAGCGAACGTAGCGATAAAGTTCCTTGCCGTCAGCTTCGGTCCACCAGTCCTGCCATTCTCCATCAAACCACAACACCGCCGGGTCGTAAGTCGTAATCAGCTCGCGCAATTGCGCCTGCATGTATTTCAGATACTCTTCCTTACCGCCGGGCTTGAGCTTGGTGGTCCTGTTGCCGGCGGTCGGATCCTTGCCCGGTGCGTCGACGTACGCCGCTGGATAATGCCAATCGACAATCGAATAGTAGAAACAGAATTTGAGTCCCTGCTTCTTCGCTTCGGCTGCCAGTTCTTTGATTGGATCGCGACGATAAGGAGTAGCGTCGACGATGTCGTACTTGCTGACCTTGCTGTTGTACATTGCGAATCCATCGTGATGCTTTGAGGTGATCACGATGTATTTCATTCCGGCATTCTTCGCGATGCTCACCCACTCCCTGGCATTGAACTTAACCGGGTTGAATTGAGGGGCAAATTTCTCGTAATCAGCGCGAGGGATGTTCGCCCATTCCATGATCCACTCGCCGATTCGCTCGGAACGTTGGCCTTTGTATTCGCCGGCCGGCACTGCATAAAGACCCCAGTGGATGAACATCCCGAAGCGCGCGTCGCGCCACCAATGCATCCGCTGATCGCGTTGCTCTTTGGTTTCTACGGCGGGTTGTGCGACGACAGAGCCGCACGAAACCAGAACCAGCGCCAGACCCAACAGCAGTTTCATGTTTGACCGTCCTTTCAGTCCACAGATTACACAGATTGAATTAGCGCGCCAAAGGCGCGGAATATGAAAGCCAGGGGCGGCGGGATTAAAGAGTTGAGTTAATGGATGTTTGTAGAAAGGACTTGGAAGATCCCCCCACTGCCGTGGGCGGGATTTGAAGTTTGCAAACCCACCTCTGTGATGTTTTGTGATTACCCACCACTCTAAAACGTAACCCGGCGGAAAGCACGCAAAAAGAGGTGGGTACCGTGTATCAAGAGCGTTCGAAATCTAAAACTCAAGAAGGCGAAGGCAAGGCCGAGAACAACATTGGAATCAAGGCTCCTACGATTTCGCTTCCCAAAGGTGGC
>DASTVU010000400.1:0-3713 GCA_035758935.1 Pyrinomonadaceae bacterium
ATATTCAACAAAACCCGGCGAGCGGCTCTATCGAACCGCCGACCTTGGACGGCAGTTGGCTGACGGGACGATTGAATTTCTCGGACGCATCGATCATCAAGTGAAGATTCGCGGCTATCGAATCGAGCCTGGTGAGATTGAAGCGCATCTCGCGCAGCATCCCGCGCTTAAAGAAGCGACAGTTGTCGGGCGTGAAGTCGAGCCGGGAGTTAAGCGGCTCGTCGCTTACGTCGTGCCGCGCGAGCCCGAGGGCGTTACGAATCGCGAACTGAGACGTTATCTCGAAGAGCGACTGCCGCAGTACATGGTGCCCTCTGCATTCGTGACTCTCGAAGAGTTGCCGTTGACGGCAAGCGGAAAGATCGATCGGAAGTCGTTGCCATTGCCTTCTTTTGAGCGGGAGGAAGACGAAGAGACATTTGTGGCTCCGACCTCACCTGTCGAAGAAGTCCTCGCGGGCATCTGGCGAAAGGCGTTGCGGTTGGACCAGATCGGCGTGAACGATAACTTCTTCGAGTTAGGCGGCGATTCGATTCTGGCCGTGCAGGTTGCTGTCAGAGCAAAGCAGGCGGGATTGAAGCTCGCCCCGATGGACATCTTCGAGAGCCAAACACTCGCTCTATTGGCTGAGAAGGTTGGTTCCCAGTCGTTGCTCCAGGCGGAGCAGGGGCAGGTCACTGGTCCCGTTCCGATCACTCCGAGCCAACAACGCTGGCTCGCAACAGGCCCGATTGACGACATCAACAAGTCGACGACGATCATTGCCGATCTGCAACCCGACGTCGATCCCGATCTGTTGGAGCAGGCGCTCGAGCAACTCATCTCACATCACGATGCGTTGCGACTGCGTTTCACGCAGGATGGTCCAGACTGGCATCAGTTCAACTGCGCGATCGAGCACAGCCGCCCGCTCGTGCGAATGGATCTGTCGCGCTTGCCTGAGTCAGAACTGAACGTTGCCTGCCAAACGGTGATCACGAACCTGCAAACAGAGTTGGACCTGACACAAGGCACGACTCTGCAAGCGGCGTTCATGCGTCTGCCCGGCGATCGTCGTGCGCGTTTGGTGCTCGCGGTGCATGCGCTCGCGGCCGACGATCAGTCGTGGGATATTCTGCTCGGGGATCTTCAGTTTGCTTATGAACAGTTGAGCGGCGGCGAGACTGTTCGGTTCGCGCCAAAGACGACTTCGTTCAAGCAGTGGGCGCAAAGTCTTCTGACCGGTGCGAGTGAGGTTGATGATGTACAGGAAGCCGAGCGCATAACGCCGCTGCCGGTCGATATCGAAGGTGAGACAGTCGTGCGCGAGTTTGAGACGATCAACGCTTCGTTCCATCTTGCGCAGTTGATTGGTGACGAGGCGGAGCCGCCGAATATCGAGTGGGATCAGCTTGCGCTCAACGCGTTGAAGCAGGCTGTTGCAGCATGGGCCGAGACGGATCAGGTTCTGATTGACGTTCTGAAGGACACGCGAACCGAGCCTTCCGACACGATGAACCTCTCGCGCACCGTTGGACCGCTGACATTCGGGCGCACCGACCAGCGAGCGCAAGTCGCTTTCGGCTTCATGGACCAGAGCGACATCGTCGCGTTCGAGTCGGCGCTGTTCGCGCGGCCGCTCGAAACGTTGAGATGGAGGCGTGCACACGCGTCGATGCTGGAGGTTTTCGGATCGATAACGGGACGGCAGATTCGGTTTGAATGGGCCTTCAGTAAGCAGCATTTCTACCGAGAAACCATTGAGCAACTCTCGACGATTTTTGCCGAAGCTTTGGAGAGGCTGATCAGATCAGCGCTGGCGAACGACGGCGAATACGCCGAGGAGAGCTACCTCACCGACTTCAACTTCGACCAGCAAGAACTCGATCGCGTCAAGGCCGTCGTCGGCCGTAGATAACCCATAACTTTGCACGAAGTCCTAAATCCCGCCCACGGTAGTGGGCGGATTATTCAAGTCCTTTCTAAATGAAAACCAATTATGTGAAATCGAATCCCGCCAACGGGAGTTGGCGGATTGTTCAAGTCCACACTGAATTCGGATTTGAAGTATCCGCCAACTTCCGTTGGCGGGATTAAAAACCGATTGTGGTGGCTGTTGTTGTAGACAGGACTTGAACAATCCGCCCACTTCCGTGGGCGGGATTCCACACCTCAAACAAAACCCTAACGTGAGATAAACAATGAGCGCAGTAAAAGACTTCTACCCCCTCTCGCCGTTGCAAGAGGGCATGCTCTTTCACAGCATGATGGATACGAGCTCGGGCGTGTACGTCAAACAGGCGACTTACGTGCTCAGGGGTGAACTCAATATTCCCGCACTCGAACGAGCCTGGCAGGACGCGGTCGATCGCTTTGCGATCCTGCGCACGTTCTTCGTTTGGGAAGATCTGAAAAAACCCGTTCAGGTGGTCCAGTCAGACGTCAAAGTCACACTTCACGTGGAAGACTGGTCGAATCTGCCGGAAGCCGAAGCCGAGCAACGGCTGGCTGAATATGGCGAAGCGGATCGCGTCCGCGCTTTCGATATCTCACAGCCGCCGCTGATGCGGATGGCGCTCATTACCCTCGGCAAAGACAATCATCGACTCGTTTGGACCTGGCATCACATCCTGTTCGACGGCTGGTCGGAAGGTTTACTCGACAGAGCGTTATTCGAGCTTTACAGCGCGCACTGCACCGGGCGAAAGCCACAACTCGCACGCACGCGCCCGTTCCGCGATTACATCCGCTGGCTACAGCAACAGGAACTCCCAAAGGCCGAGGCTTTTTGGCGACGCACCTTGCAAGGCTTCACGCGCCCGAGCATGCTGGCGCGGTCGCTGTCCGTCGAGGAACAAGCACAACCGGCACGTTACGAAAAGAAGCGCGTGCTGGTCTCAGAAGAGACGACAACCGCGCTGAATGCTTTTACACGTGCGCATCACCTCACGCTGAACACGTTGCTACAAGGTGCCTGGTCGCTAATCCTAAGCAAATACTGCGGCCAACTCGACGTTGTTTTTGGATCGGTCGTGTCAGGCCGCCCCGCGGATCTCGAGGGCGTGCAAAACATGATCGGCCTGTTGGCCAATACGCTGCCCGTTCGTGTTCGCATAGCGCCCGATCAAACCCTGCTGTCGTGGCTCAACGACGTGCAAATGCAACAAGTCGAAAGTCGTCAGTACGAGTACTCGCCGCTACAACAGATTCAGAAGTGGAGCGACGTGCCGCGTGGCATGCCGCTGTTTGAGAGCCTGCTGTCGTTTGATATGTCGCAACTCGACACCTCGGATTCGTCGACGCCTACCCAGGAGAAGGAAAACATCAAGATCGGCGTTAGTTCGAGTTTTATCCAGATCAGCAACCCGCTGTCGGTCTTGATAAACACCGGCAGGCAATTGTTCATCGGCATAAGCTACGACCCGCGAATGTTTGCGGACGAGATGGTGGATCAACTCCTGGCCGACTACAACCGCCTGCTTGAAAACTTTGTCGCTCATCCGGAGCGATCGCTGTCCTCGTTCCTGGCGCAGATCGGCCCCGATCGCGCCGAGACTGACGAGCTCACCGAGCTTGTCGAACGGTCGAACCTCACGCGTAACCAATTCATGATCTGGTTAGGACAAAAGTTGAATGGCGACGTGCCGCTGTACAACATTCCCATGATCATCAAGTTCAGCGGTCACGTCGAGCCGGACCACATACGCAATGCGTGGCGTACGCTCATCAATTCC
>DASTVU010000401.1:0-12963 GCA_035758935.1 Pyrinomonadaceae bacterium
TTACAAACTCGACGGGAAAATGTGCGAATCGTTACCCGCCGTTTCTCAGGATCTGCGACGTGTCGAACCCGTTTACGCCACGCTTCCGGGTTGGAAGTCTTCAACCCTCGGCACGACCGAGATCACTGCCCTTCCCACTAACGCGCGTCGCTACATCGAGTTCCTGTCGCAACAGATCGGCACCGAAATCGGCCTCGTCTCCACCGGTCCTGAACGCATGCAAACGATCATCGTGCAAGACTCTGCTTTAGGTAGCTGGCTGCGCGATTAGCCACAAAAAGCACAAAACGTTTTTATGGTTTGTTTTTGTGCCTTATGTGCCGTTTGTGGCTAGTGTGTTTTTGTGCCTCTTTGTGGCTTGGTTTGGACAATCGTGGTCACGTTGGGTAGAATGCCCTCCGTTCCCTCAAAGAGAGCACGCCTCGCGTGCTCTCTGCATGTAGATGGGCCGATAGCTCAGTCGGTAGAGCAACTGGCTTTTAACCAGTGGGTCGCAGGTTCGAGTCCTGCTCGGCTCAATTCCCTTTTCAAGCGAAACAGCTACGGAGTGCAGCCATGGTCGCACTCGACTGTCTTTTCGTTGTTACCTGCAAGTGGTCCAACTCCCTTGCGTCCAGGATGCTCGGGGATTGAGATCGCTGCCGTGCCAACGTTGTCGCTGTAATCTGTTTCCGGCAATTGATGACAGAGACCTTGCGGGTCGCGGTTCGGACAAGCCTCTCCCTTTTTCGCGACGAATGGCGGATTCACCGTGATACGGATTATGTAATCTCCGGGAGGCACAACCGGCTGGCCGTCGCCGCCATCGAGCACAAAGTATTGTCCCGCGAGTGTGAAGCGATAAGTGTCAGCCCAGCCCGCTGTAATACCCTGGTTTCCCGGAATGCCCACCGCACCGCAACTACGAAACTTTCCCGGACCCGGCGCCACACCGCCCACCGGCACAGGATTCGGATCCGTGTCGAGCATGCAGAAGCCGCGCTTCGCCGCACGCCAAACCTGGCCCGTGCGTGGATCGACGAGCTCGTAAAGCGCGTAGTGCCGGAAGTGATAATGATTATGGCAGGTCGCGAGTTCAAATAAGCCATCATCCGCGGCAACGTGCTCATTCGGGTCACCGACAAAGATGTCCCGGTTTCCCGTATTAGGCGTCATGACAGTGAAGCGCACCAGCTTGCGCAAGCCGGGTGTGACTTCACCTTCAATAGCGCTGCACGCCTCTGCCGGAATGTTTTCGTCACGAACCGTCCATTGCGACCCAAGGACGTCTGAACGGACCGAAAGATTTGGACCATCGACTATTGTTGCACTTCCTCTGGAAGCAAAAACCATCCAGACGACGCCCGTAGCGACACACAAGGCAAAAAGAATCAGTAAGGAACGGATTTTAGACATGATGGATGTCTCTCCTTTGGTGTAAAGGTTAACGTGAGTTCCCGTACTGGCAGTCTTCCAACCAGTTTAAGGTTGCGAGGCTGACTGAAAGGTGACTGCGCGAGTTTCAGGAACTTGTTTGATCGGGGTATTCACCCACTCCACGGTGAATGTCGGGAGCGTACGCCCGCGAGGAAACCAAGTCAAGCAGCGTAACGATCTATTCCTCGAGTATGGACAAGTACGCGCGCCAAGGTCCGACTGTGTCGCGGTACTGTTTGGCCATAACACGCACGACCTGCCTCACGTGACCGAGATCGTGAACGACCCAACTTGCAAGTAATTGCTTCATTGTTACAACTCCGAGTTCAGGATGCCTGCCGCGTTTTTCCAACAGAGTTGGCGTGAGATTCATCCCGTTCAGTTCGTGAAGACTTTCTTTTCTGAGCGCTGCAAACGTATCGAGCAGCTCCGCGATCGACTTCCCTCTCGACTTCTCAAACATCGCGACACGATCAAATGGCTCAAACCCTCGCGCTTCACCGTGCTCGAGAATAATCTTCGCACGTGGAATCCAATCAGTTTCCTCACCATGAATGAGATGGCCCACAATATCGTACGGACTCCACGTCTCCGGACCCTCATTCTGAGCAAGCCACGACTCGGGAATATCGCGCAACATTGAATTGAGAGTTGCTGGTGTACGGCTAAGAATCTCTATCGCCTGTTGAAGTTCAAAATCCATTGGCTATCGACTCCGTAATGATTGTATATGTCGAAGATCATAGCATCATAGGATCTCTCCACCATACTCACGCCTGATCGCAGAAAGAGTTACTTCGCCTTAATCGTAAGTAGCACTATCTCAGGTGGGAGGCCAAAACGCACGGGGACGATGCTTGTGCCGATTCCTGTCGTTACAAATAGGTGATGGCTGTTTTCGAAGACATGGCCCATCACATACCGATCGCCAAAATCCGATGATTCAACGATACTTCCAATCAAGGGAAATCTGACTTGGCCGCCGTGAGTGTGGCCCGCGAGGAGGAGGGGCACGCGTTGCGGGAGGTTTGGGAATATGTCAGGGTTGTGGGTAAGCCCGATCATCGGCTTCCCTTCTGGAACCATCGCAATTGTGTCCGCGACGACTTGCCGTCGCGTCCAGAGATCTGCGAGCCCGACAAGCCAGAGTTGTGTGCCACGAACGTCAAAGTGTATGACTTCGTTTTCGAGCACCTGAATTCCGTTCTTCTCCAAACCGCGACGCACCTGTATCCCGCTGTACCACCAGTCGTGATTGCCCAACACCGTATAGACGCCCAGCGGTGCCCGCAGCTCTTTCAAGATCGCACCAAAATGTTCGGGCTCGACTCGGCGAGTGACATGTCCGTTGCTCGACATGTAATCACCGAGGATGACGATCAGTTCCGGCTGAAGTTGATTCGTGCGTTCGACGATCGTGCGCAGCTTCTTGTCGTCGATGAACCAATCGTCAACGTGGATGTCAGAAAGGACAGCGATCCGCAGGCCATCGAGTTCCTGCGGCCAGTCGTCGATCTGGATCGTCTGTTGGCGAACAACCAGTCGGCCCGGTTCTATTAGAAATGCCCAGAAGGCCACGCCGGCAAGTAGCAACACAATCGCGGCAAACAGAATTCGCAGTCGTTTACCCCACCGAAGGGTTCGGCCCCCGCGCATTGGCCCAGGGGAGGTCCGGATTTCGTTGAAAAGAAAGAGCAGCAATCCAAGAAGAACGGCAATGGAAATGACGAATGCTACGGCCATGCTGGTGAATTGAACGATAACGCTACGCCACAGGTTCTGCTATCTTATCCCAACAAAATGCTCCGGAACGGAAAACAATGAAGACAAAACTCTCCATGCTCCCCCTGCTTCTGTGCTATGCGATAACCTTGTTTGCACAAACTCCTGACCGGCAGTTCATCCGCACCGATGCCAAGGTGATTGCGCTTGCGCACGTTCGCGTGATCGACGGCACAGGCGCCGCGCCGAAAGACGATCAAACGATCATTCTCAGTGACGGAAAGATTCAGTCAGTCGAGCCTGCTGCTACCGCAAAGATACCCGCAAACGCCCAGACTCTCGATCTCACCGGTTACACAGTGTTGCCCGGCCTGGTGGGCATGCACAACCACATGTTCTTCCCGATGGGTGGCTCGCCGCCGATGTATTCCAACATGGGCATCAGTTTTCCGCGCCTCTACCTGGCACTCGGTGTCACGACAATTCGTACCACCGGGAGCGTCGCTCCGTACTCCGATCTCGAAATCAAGAAGTTGATCGATGCGGGACGAATGATTGGTCCGAAGATGCATATCACCGCGCCTTATCTCGAAGGGCGCGGCTCGTTCACACCCGTAATGCACACGCTCACCGGCCCCGAAGACGCTCGTCGGATGGTGAATTTCTGGGCCGACCTCGGCGCGACTTCGTTCAAGGCGTACATGAACATCTCGCGCGCCGAGCTACGCGCAGTAGTCGAAGAAGCACACAAGCGCGGACTCAAAGTTACCGGCCATCTCTGCTCCATCGGATACAAGGAAGCGGCCGAGATCGGAATCGACAATCTCGAACACGGCTTGTTTGCAGATTCGGAATTCGTTCCCAACAAACAGCCGGACCAGTGCCCGCAAGGCGTTTCGAATAGTCTTCGACAACTTGATATAAGCGGCGTCGCGGCCCAGGAGACGATTCGCACACTCGTGTCTAAAAACGTCGCAGTCACCTCGACGTTGCCCGTATTCGAATCCGGTGGTGCGCCACTGGCCCAAAATGGTATCGGTGCGAGTAGCGCGCTGTTGAATCAACGTGTTCTAAATGTGATGTCGACAGACGCGCGTGTTCGTTACCTGCAAGCACGAGCGCGCGTTTCCCCGGAGGCGAACTTTCTCCCGTTGATGCGCAAGGCAATGGAATTTGAACGAGCATTCGTGAAGGCAGGTGGACTGTTGATCGCCGGACTCGATCCAACGGGTAACGGTGGCATCGTCGCAGGCTTTGGCGATCTGCGTGAGGTCGAACTGTTAGTCGAGGCCGGCTTCACACCAACCGAAGCAATCATGATCGCGTCACTCAACGGCGCAAAATTCCTCGGCGAAGACGCTCGCATCGGCTCGATTGCTCCAGGCAAACAGGCCGACCTGATGGTTGTGAAAGGAAACCCCGCTGCAACCATCAACGACATTGAGAACGTTGAAATCGTATTTAAGGACGGTGTTGGTTACGACTCAGAGAAATTGATCCAGTCAGTCCAGGGACTTGTTGGGATCCGCTAATCTCACTTCACACGAGGTCAACCCAAAATGGATGAGAAGACATTTGCCTCTCTTGTTCGTTCGCTTGAAACCTCTGCCTCCCAGAATCCAGGTGCATACAAGTTGCGCGTCGATGAACATCACGGTTTTACCAACCCCCCTGGTTTTTCTTTCTTTTGATTTGAACCACCTTGACCTGCTGCCCAAGGTAAGCGCGATCCCAGGGGCCCTAATCTACAAACGTTAGGCACAATAAGGCACAAAAGTCACATAAACTGATCGAAAGGCTGTTATGTGCTTTTGTGCCTCTTTGTGGCTACTTGTTCTTGGTCATCTTGAGGCCGGTCACGAACGCCTCGGTGTTGTGTGCGAAGCGAATGCCGTAAATGCCGTCAGTTGATTTGAGTTTGCCTGCCGTGACAAGTGCCGACTTGTCGTAACTGGCAACGACCTTGTTGTTAATCGAGCACTCAACCTTGTCGCCCTTCACTGAGATCGCGATTTCCTGCGTCACTGGTTGGCCCACGCCCGCAGCTTTGTTCACAGCCGCGTCTTCCGCCCCTCGTCCGTTCATCTGAAATGGTTCTGGTCCAAAACCGCGCACGATGAACTTCCCATTGCCATACGCGGCGCAGTAAAGATAGCTCTGCTGGTCAGTGCCGAGATCGTTGCCCGCGATCATCAAACCGTAAGGATGAGGATGATTGTTCAGGCTCATGTACTTCGGTTCGTTGAATGTCGCTTTGACCGTGTAATCGCCCTTCGCCGTGTTTTTTGGGTTCCAATAAGTCACAGCCGGACCCGTCATGACGTGCAGGCCGTTGCCCTCTTTCTCGAGCTTGGCGCTGTTAAGCGTCAATCCGGCGGTCACTTCTTTGGCGTCGATCTTTCCGGTCCAACCGGGAACAGAAATCCCGCCACCGGCAACACCAATGGACGTTTCGTTCTGACCGGTCTGCGAGAAATGCGAATTCGAGAGCGATACGACTACGAACAAAGCGAGGGCTAGAGCAGTAAGGTAGCGCATGGGTGCAATCCTCCTGATTGATTTCTGAATGAGAAAGAATATGGCAGAAGAGACAATTAATTCAACCTGAATCGCCCGGCAAAGTATGCGTTGGCGTCGCGGCGAAACACGAAGAAGAGAATGATCGAAAAGATCACAACGTGCATTACGAGTGTCAATAGACCGTTCAGAGCGCCGACGACGAGGTGAAACGCGATCCAGGCGACGAGAAGCCAGCGCGCCCAGTTACGGCCGTAAAGCATAAATACTCCGGCGACGATCTGAAGGATGCGTGATAGGTGGACGTACCAGTGACTTTTGATATCAGCGAATGGCGCACCGCTGAGTAAGGCGATGCTGCCGAAGACTATGAAGATCCAACTGATGATCGTGATTGAGCGTGGCCGCTGGGACATTTGGGCCACAGATTACACGGATCTGGGACGGATTTCTAACGCGATCGAGTTCTGCGTCTATAAAATAGAGCACCGCCGCCGAGCGCCAGTATCGCTAAGCCACCGCCGCCAAGCATGACCCACTGATAGCTCCTGGCCGACGAAGCTGCCATCGTTTGATTCGTATCAGCCGGTCGTGCACTTTGTTGATACGCCAGCGCCTCGGCAGATGCAATTGCGGTTTCCAAACGCTGCCGGCTGGTCTCGAGTGTTTTGAGTTGGGCCAGGACGCCGTCTCTCTCGATCGTTAACTGGCGCCGTCGGGCTTCACGTAATTCTTCGGGCCGGGTTGAACCGATTCCGGCCAGTGAGCGCTCGATGTTTTCGGGTTTGATACTCTCGTCTAATTGTTCTACCCGCGTGCGCAGAGCGTTCTCTTTAGTTTGCACTTCAAGCAATTGCGAGCGCAGTTTCTCTACTCTTTCGGCCGCTTCCTGTGCGTAAACATTGACTGACAACATCAACAACGCCAACAACACTAAACTGGTTTTCCGTTTCATCTCCCCACCTACCGTCCACTATTTAACGCGTAAGTTTAGCCACAAAAAGGCACAAAAGTCACAAGATCGTGTTCTTGTGTTTTGTGCTTTTTGTGCTTTTTTGTGGCTTAAGGTCTAAGGCGAATGCGGGCGAGGATGTCAGTGAATTGGCGTTGTGAACGCAGCTTGGCAAACACCGGATCGACTTTGAGATTCATCAACCAGATGTCGCGCTCTTCAACTGCCTTCTGTAGCCACTTGAATGCCTGCTCTTGATCGCCAAGCCCTGCATGAATCGCCGCAACTGTGTAAGGCGAGACATAGCGCTGGTCCTGCAACTGCTGCAAATCGTTGAGCACTTGCCTGGCCTCCGCTGTCTTCCCTGAAGCAGCGTAAGCATGCCCGAGCAGTGCAAGCATCAACGGACTTCCTGAAAGCTTCACGCCTGTTTGAAACTCCGCGATCGCTTCCGCATACATTCCCTTTGCTTCATAAGCAAGACCGAGATAGCGACGCGCAGGAAACGAACTCGGATCGAGTTCGAGAATCTTGCGGCACTGCTCAATCGCCTTGTCGTTTTGTCCAGACAGGTAGTAGATCCAACCGAGGTGCGAGCTCGCCACGAACGAGAGCGGCTCAAGTTCTTCAGTTCGTTTCGCTTCCGCAATTGCTTCGTCAAAACGCTCGACGGCAACGAGGTACGAACTGTACCACTGGTGCGCAGGAGCATATGCGGGTTTCAGTTTGATGGCCTCCTGAAACTCACGCTCGGTCGCAGTCCGATCCCAGTCCCAGCGAAACTTGATGAACGCCATCGAGCTGTGCGCTTCGGCCGAACTCTCATCGATCTCAAGCGCCTTTGTGGCAGCCTCTTTCGCTTTTGGAAAACCTTCTTTCGGCTCAAGTCGACCGTAAACAACCAGCATGTTGTAACAGTCAGCCAGACCTGCATACGCAGCAGAGTTATTCGGATCGATGGCAATCGCCTGGTTGAAGAACTCAATCGCCTGTTGCAATGCGTCGCCGGTACGTTTGTTCCAGGCGTTGCGTCCCTTCATATAAAGCCGATATGCCTCGAGTTGTTTCTTCTCTTCGACATTCAACTTCAGACGCAGATTCTCAAAGATGTCGCGCGAGATGTCGTCTTGCACGAGCAACACGTCGGAAACTTTGTGATCGTAATGTTGGCCCCAGATCTGCGCGACACTCTGGAGGTCGATCAGATCGGCTTGAATGCTGAGGATGTCGCCGTGACGGCGCATGCGGCCAGTGACAACGGCGCGCACGTTTAACTCCTGCCCGACCTTACGCGGATCAATCTCCCTGCCTTTGTAACCGGCCACAACACTTCGCGGCACAACGCGCAGTTGCGGCAGCTTCGAAAGACTATTAATCAAACTCTCCGCAATCTTGTCGTTGATGTATTCGGCATCGGGATCTGACGACTCATCCACAAAAGGAAGGACCGCGATGGACCCGATAGCGGACGGATCCTCCGTCTTGCCGGCGCTGGTGAGATAGACCAGTCCGATAATCCCAATGACCACGATACCTGCCGCGAGGGCATATAACGGAGTCCTCCTGGTACTTGCCGGTTGACGGTTTGTGTTTGGAATTGAAACAACGGGAGTCGACTCAATCTGGATATCCGGAATCTCGGGTTTGTTTTCCTCGCTCCACGATTGATTGGTGTCGGCGACAAACCGGTACCCACGCCGCGGCACCGTCTCGATAAACTGAACGCCACCCGGACTCTCGCCCAAGGCTTTCCGCAGCAGCGAAATGTTCTGTGTCAGATTGCCTTCCTCGACGAAGGTGTTGGGCCAGACCCGTTTCATCAGGTCGTCTTTGGCGACGACCTGCCCGCCGTGCTCAACAAGAGTCACAAGAATGTCGAATACTTTCGGAGTGAGCGGAACCGGTTCACCCTCGCGCAAAAGGAGGCGTTCCGCGGGTTTTAGGCGGAAACGGCCGAATTCGTAACTGTGATTGTCCTGCTGACCCATTAAAACCGGCCTTGAGAAATATCTTTGAGGAAATCTTGAGTGTCGCCTGAGGACTTGTGCGGGGTTCGTGACTAAGATTCACACCCTCGAAAAGCTCTAAAACAAGTTCTTTGAGGCGGATGTGATTGTAATCCACAGATTACACAGATTACTAGCGGCATCTGTGTAATCTGGTTCAAGCTTGGAGTGCGGTGGCCCGACGCAGCCTTGTTATCGATCGGCGCTGTCGAAACAAAGTGTTCGGCCGCCGCGCTCCAGACAAATCGAGGTTCTCCCCATGATCAACTCAAAAAAGACTTCCGAAGTAATCGAAACATCCCTTATCTACCTCTTGAGTGCGGCCGTTGCCGTGGGCGCGTTCGTGTTGGTCTGGCTAATTTCCCTGTTTCTTGGGTTTGGCAAGGCCTGATTTTCTAATAAAGAACCAGGAACTGGCGCCGCTCGCCAGGGCCAACCCGGCTGCCGTGAACATGATGACCCGAAAACCGAACACAAACGAATCGGCGACTACACTCTTTATCTGCTCCCGCGTCGCAGCGTCAGTGTTTGCAGGTACCTCAAGCGCCGCAAGTCTCACACGCTGTTCGTAAATCGAATGTTTCAATTGCTCGTCCACTTGAACCTCGTTCATCCGATTCCCTAACCGTTGGCTGAATGCATGCAACATAACCACCCCAAACACAGCGATCGCCAGCAATCCCGCTGTGCGCGACACGGCGTTGTTAATTCCTGACGCCACCCCGGCCTGTTCCTCACCAACAGAGCTCATCACGGTAGTCGTCAACGGCGCGACACTGATTGCCATACCGAGTCCAAGCACCAAAACCGCGGGAAAGAAACTCGTCCAGTAGTTTCCGCTTATCGATGGAACGGCGAACAATGCAAAGCCGGCAGCCGCGATTGTAGGACCGATTGTCAGCGGCAAGCGTGCGCCAAAACGATCGATCAAGCCTCCGGACCAGCGCGATAGCGAGAACATCAAGACGACGAACGGCAGCAATGCCGCGCCCGCGGCAGTCGCTGAGTAACCCTGAATCTGAATCAAGTTAAGTGTGAAGAAGAAAAACATTCCGCTCAAAGCGGCGTACAGGAATAAGGTCAGAATATTCGCGCCGGAAAAGTCTCGACTCCGGAAGAGTTTCAGAGGCACCATCGGATTCTTCGCGCGTGCCTCGTTGAAGACGAAGGCAGCGAGCGCCACGACGCCTCCGATTAGCGTCACCAACACGACTGGATTTCGGAAACCAAGTCGTGGGGACTCAATTAACCCGTAGACCACTCCGCCGAGACCAATCGTTGCGAGAGCAGCGCCCAACCAATCCAAGCCGCCCGGATGATCCTTTTCGCGACTCTCCGGTACTTTCCAGACTGAGATCACAAGCACCGCGACCGCGAGTGGCAGATTCAGGAAAAACGCCGCGCGCCACGACCAGTGTTGTACAAGCCAGCCACCAAGCACTGGTCCAATTGCCGTAGTAATCGCAGAAAAGCCCGACCACGTGCCAATAGCTTTGCCGCGTTCCTTTTCGTTAAAGGAGGAACTGATGAGCGCAAGACTGCCGGGAACAAGTAACGCACCGCCAATTCCCTGCGCCGAGCGCGCGACAATTAGTTGTTCAATATTGGCGGCTAAACCGCAACCAGCAGAGGCAATAGCGAAGACAACGACACCGATGTTGAATATGAGACGGCGCCCATACTGATCGCCGAGCGATCCACCGACAAGCAAGAGTGCGGAGAGAAATAGTGAATAGGCTTCAACGACCCATTGAATCCCGATCGCGGTGGCGTTGAGGTTGGTTTGGAGAAAAGGAAGAGCCACATTGACGACCGTGCCGTCGATGAAAGCCATGCTCGACGCCAGAATCGTCGCCGCTAAAACCCATCTGCCCATGTTTAGCCACAGATTAACACGGATAACACAGATCTAAATCAGATCGGTGTTCATCAGTGTGAATCCGTGGCTTAAAAGGGTTCGTCGATCGAAGCGCTTTGCTTCGTGAAAAACTTTGGCCCATCCGGTGTGATGTAGAGACAGTCTTCGAGGCGAATTCCGAATTCACCGTAAATCACCACCGTCGGTTCATCACTAAAACACATGCCCGGCTGGATTGGCGTCTTGTTGCCCCGTACAAAGTTGGTCCATTCATGACCGTCGAGACCGATCCCGTGACCGGTGCGGTGAGGCAAACCCGGCACTTTGTAATCCGGACCAAAACCCGCATCAACGATCACCTTGCGTGCGGCCGCGTCGACAGCTTCACAAGGAGCCCCGACTTTCGCAGCAGCAAAACCGGCGTCCTGTGACTTTCGTTCAAGGTCCCAGATCTGTCGTTGTCGATCCGTCGGCTTGCCGAATACAAACGTGCGCGTGATGTCTGACTGGTATCCGTCAATACTACAACCACCATCCATCAGCACCACGTCGCCTTCCTTCAAGCGCTGTGGCGTGCTGCTGCCGTGCGGGAAAGCAGTGTACTTTCCAAAACTGACGAAGATCCCGCCTGACGTTCCGAGCGCACGAAAAGCGGCGGAACAGTTGCCGGCAAACTCACCCTGCGACATGCCTTCAGTCATGCTTTCGCGTGTCGCCTTGTAAGCCACAATCGTGATGTCGTTGGCGATTTGCATCAACGCGAGTTCCGCCGGTGATTTGAACATGCGACAACCGGCCGTGATCGGATCCGCACTCACAAACTTCACCCCAGGCGTGACCTGGCGGATGCCGTCGTACAAAAAGAACCGCACACGCTCTTCAATACCGACTGTACCGGTACGCACACCGCGATCCTTGAATATCTCTGCGACGCGTTTGTAAGGACTCTCGTCTTCTTCCCACGTGCGAATGTCTGTGCCCATTTTAATCAGTTCGCGCGCGCGTTCTTCCTCAAACTTCGGACACACCCACGCAAGCTCGCCACGCGCCGGAATCACTGCCGCAAACATTCGCTCACTCGTACCCCAACGCATGCCGGTGAAATAGAACATGCTGCTGCCGGGCTCGATGTATATCGCATCGATGCGGTTGTCGCGCATCAACTTCTGCGCTTTCTCGATCCGACCCTTGCGGTCCTCGAGCGTGATGGGAACAACGTTCTCAGTCATGCGACGCAAACGTCGAATCGGCTCGGGCTGCGTTCCCTGCTGCGCCTGAACCAACGATTCGCCAAACAGCGTTGCGCCGGCGATGCCTGCGGACAAACGTAGAAAGTCTCTGCGATCAGTACACATTTATAAAACCTCTTTTGTTTGTGCTTTGTACTTGGTACTTTGTACTTGGTGCGTACGTTGGTTCGAGTACAAAGTACAAAGTACAAACGTCAAAGTCCAATCGTGACGGCCTTTTTGTTGCTGTTCTTCTGTTGCGGCTCTGTGGCTGGACAGAGAGTATTGCGTTGGGGCGCAGATCCGAGTGGTGGCGCGCCCTACGTCTTCACCGATCCGGCCAATCCCGATCAATACATCGGCTATGAGAAGGAGATGGTCGACGCTCTGGCCCATGCGATGGGCCGTCAGGCGGAGTTCGTTCCGAGCGACTGGGAAACACTCGTCTCCGCCCTGCAACGAAAGTCGTTTGACGTGATCGTCAACGGGCTTGAGCCAACCGGCGACCGCGCGCAGCAGATCCTCTTCAGCAAGCCTTACTACATCTTTCAATTACAACTCACCGTGCGTCGTGACGACAATCGCATTAACTCGATCGACGACTGTAAAAACCGCACGGTGGGAACACTCGCAAACACTGCCGCCTCGCGAATCCTGGAGCAACAAGGCATTCCGATGCGCAGTTACGCCGATCCAGTCGGCGCCTATCGCGATCTCGAACTAAAACGGATTGATGCAGTCGTGATGGATGTTCCTGCCGAGGCTTTCTATGCGCGAAACAATCCGAAGCTGAAACCGGCTGGGGCACCATTCACGCGCGGCCTCTACGTCATCGGTCTGCGCAAAGGCGACGATGCATTGAAGGCTGAAGTCGACGCGGCTATCGACAAGATCATTTTTGACGGAACGCTCGAGACGATTCTGAAGAAGTGGGGTCTTTGGAACGATGCGCAAGTGGAGTTTCAGGCGCCGATTCGGGCCGGAACTCAGTCCAACAAGGTCGAGGAATACACGACGACCAACGTCACGTTCAACTGGAGTGAAGCACTCTGGCGACTAACGCGGGCCGCCGCCGTTACTGTGCTCATCGCGCTCGGATCGATGGTGATTGCAGTTGTTCTGGGATTGCCGTTAGCTGTTGGACAGTGGAAAGGCCCGGCGTGGTTGCGTGCGTTATGCACGGTTTATGTGGAATTCTTTCGCGGCACACCGGTGCTGGTCCAACTGCTGTTTCTTTACTTTGGCTTACCTGTGATCGGGATT
>DASTVU010000402.1:0-6838 GCA_035758935.1 Pyrinomonadaceae bacterium
AGAAGAGTTTGACGACGCTCGCCGGATAAATGCGTTCATTGCCACGGAAGCTGGCAGTTACCGGGCGCTTCGCATCGCGCAGATCGATCAGTGTTATCGAGAGTTCGCTTTCCTGAAGTTTCCTGGCGGCAAATTGTTCCAGCGTGGTCTTCGCTGCCCTATCGACAAGTTGCTGCAACGACGTTTGCTGAGCGGAAACAGAAACGAAGATGACTAAGAGTATGCAAATGGTCCCTGGAATCTTCTTCATAGGCTCACGATATAACACAAATTACACAGATTACGCGGATTTTGTTATAAGCTTTGCGTGCAGAACCAACCCGAGGTGGACCTGGTCCGTGGCATACGTCGCTGGGACCTGGTCGCTATCACGATCAACGGCATCATCGGCGCCGGGATATTTGGTCTTCCCTCAAAAGTTTACTCATTAATCGGTACTTACAGCCTGATCGCATTCGTGGTATGTGCGCTTGTTGTGGCGCTCATCATCCTCTGCTTCGCGGAGGTCAGCAGCCGTTTTGAAGAGACTGGTGGTCCATATCTCTACGCACGCGAAGCGTATGCACCGGCGGTGGCTTTTGAGGTTGGTTGGCTGATCTGGCTGGCACGCGTCACCGCGTTCGCTGCCAACTGCAATCTGCTGATCAACTATCTGAGTTATTTCTGGTTATCAGCTACAAATCCTTTCTGGCGTGCTTCGGTAATCGTGCTCGTCGTCACGGTGCTGGCAATCATCAATCTACTCGGAATCAGACAAGCAGCGATCGTCAGTAACGTATTCACTGTCGGCAAACTCGTCCCGATCATCATCTTCATCGCTGCCGGACTTTTCTTTCTTAATCCCGGCGCTTATGAGTTTGGACCGGCGCCGACGACGGGCGCGTTTTCACAGTCGGTGCTGCTGCTCGTCTATGCATTCACCGGATTTGAAATGGCGACGATTCCGGCCGGCGAAGTGCGCGATCCACAGCGGAACCTGCCCCGCGCGTTGCTGATCGCGATCGTCGTCGTCGCGATTCTTTACATCATGATTCAGGTGGTTTGTGTGGGAACGTTGCCGGGCCTCGCGCAATCGCAAAAACCTCTCGCGGATGCGGGGTCGCAGTTTCTCGGTGTCGCAGGTGGCGCCATCATTTCTGCGGGCGCGATCGTTTCGATCACCGGGAATCTGAACATCCTCTTGTTGTCAGGTTCACGGCTTCCGTTTGCGATGGCGGAACAAAAACAACTGCCCGAGTTTATCGGCAGCGTACACCGGAAGTTCTTTACACCTTACGTGTCGATCCTGATCACGGCGGGGTTGATGTTGTTTTTGACGTTAAAGAGTTCGTTCGTGGCGGCGCTCACCATCAGCACGATTGCACGGCTCTTTACGTACGCAGCGACGTGCCTCGCGGTACCCATCTTTCGTGCGCGACGCGAAGGACCCGAAGCCGCGTTCCGGTTACCGGGCGGGACAATCATCGCGATTCTTTCGCTGCTGTTGATTGTTTGGTTGCTGCTCAACGCCACGTTGCAGGAAGCGAAAGCTGCGGCGCTTGCGGCAGCGGTTGGATTAGCAATCTATCTTGGATATTGGCTCTATTCGAAAGAATTTCTCACTCAAAGGCGCAGCGGCGCGACGAAAGATCCGCAATAAACCGCTTTCGTTGCGCGGTTGCGCCTTTGCGTGAGAAAACCTCTTAGTTAAACTATCGCCAGTCGCTGAGTGGATAATCTAATCGACAATCTGAGCGCAATCGTCGGGCGCGAGAACGTTCTCTCCAGACCTGATGAACTGCTCGTCTACGAGTGCGATGGGCTGCCTCAACATAAGCATCGCCCACGCGCAGTCGTCTTCCCTTCCTCCACCGAAGAAACAGCCGCCATCATGCGCGAGCTCGCGCGAGCTAATGTTCCGTTTACTCCGCGCGGCGCAGGCACAGGACTTTCCGGCGGCGCACTCGCACTAAACTCGGGCGTCGTAATTGAGCTCGCGCGCATGCGCAAGATTCTCAGCATCGATCCGGAGAATCGAATCGCGGTGGTCCAACCGGGCGTCGTCAACCTGAACGTCTCGAAAGCTGTTGCTCCGTATGGGCTGTATTACGTTCCCGATCCCTCGAGCCAGCCGACCTGTACGATCGGCGGCAACATCGCAGAAAGTGCCGGCGGCATTCATTGTTTGAAGTACGGGACCACAACCGACCACGTACTCGGATTACGTGTGGTGCTCGCGGGCGGCGAGATCGTCGATCTCGGAGGCGTAGATGGTTACGATCTGCTCGGTACGTTTATCGGTTCGGAAGGAACGTTCGGTATTGCGACTGAAGCCACACTGCGATTGGCCCAGTTACCACCCGCGGTGCGAACGCTGCTCGCCGAGTTTCTTGAAGTAAACGACGCCAGCCATGCCGTTTCCGCAATCATCGCCGCAGGCGTGATGCCTGCCGCGCTCGAGATGATGGACGGTGAAATCATTCGTGCCGTCGAGGCGAGTATCTTTGCTGCGGGACTGCCACCCGACGCAGGTGCCGCATTGCTGATCGAATTGGACGGCATCGAAGCCGGTCTCGACGACGAAGCCGAAAAAGTACGAAGCATTTGTATGGAATACGGCGCGCGCAGTTGCCGTTATGCGCGTGACGAAACTGAACGGAAGAAGCTCTGGGCCGCGCGCAAGGGCGCGTTCGGAGCCATCGGTCGCATCTCGCCGGATTCGATGATCCAGGATGCTGTGGTGCCACGTTCGCGTCTGCCGCAAGTGCTCAATGCCGCTTACGACATTGCGGCGCGATACCATCTCAGGATCGCGAACGTCTTTCATGCAGGTGACGGTAACTTGCACCCGCTAATCTGTTTTGATTCGCGCTCACCCGAAGAAGTCTTGCGTGTAAAGGAAGCCGGTCGCGAGTTGATGGAGGTTTGTGTTGCAGCGGGCGGAACGATTACGGGTGAACATGGTGTCGGACTCGATAAGCGCGAGTTGTTGCCGCTCGTGTTCTCTGATGCGGATATGAATGCGATGTTGAGTGTTAGAGCGGCATTCGATCCGCTTGGCCTTTGCAATCCGGGAAAGATCGTGCCGCTGCTGCGTGGTTGTGGTGAGGCAAAGGCAGTTGCTTCAAGTAACGAATCTGCGCCGCAGATGCAGCCTGTTCTCGCACCAGTGGCAGAGTCTCAAATCGAAGTCGCGACGTCTGCAGAGTTCAATCCTGATCGGGCCCGGAATTTAATGGCGCAAATCGTTGGTGAACAGAACACCTGCTTAGACGATGGAACCGTGACCATAACTCCGGCATCTGCGGAAGAGATCTCAGAAACTCTGAAACTCGCCTCTTCGGAACGTTGGACCGTGATGCCGGTGGGCGGCATGAGATGGATTAAATCAACAGCTAGTGTCGTCGTTAGCACTCTGCGCCTTAACCAGATCATCGAACACGAACCGGCAGATCTGATTGCTATCGCGCAGGCCGGTGTCACACTTAACGACTTCAATGCGAGGCTCGCTGAGAATGGTCAGTGGCTGCCGCTCGATCCGCCGGACGATGGACGCGCCACCCTCGGTGGTGTCGTAGCTACAGGAATCGGTGGGCCGCAACAATTCGGTTATGGACGCCCGCGTGGATCGGTGATTGGCATGAAGATTGTGCTAGCAGACGGCAGCATAATTAAAGCCGGTGGACGAGTAGTGAAGAACGTCGCGGGTTACGATCTGTGCAAGCTTTTTACCGGTAGTTATGGGAGCCTGGGAATCATTACAGAGCTGAATTTCAAACTGAGACCACTACCGGCCCGTGAAGCGACAGTGATTGCGACGGGTGCGATTGATGATCTCCGTGCTGGCGCAATTGCCGTTTTGAAGGCGCGACTATTTCCGGTAGCTGTGGAGATCGTGTCCGGGAGGTTGCTTGTACGTTTTGCCGGGAATGAGAAAGGTGTTTTGTTTCAGACGGAACAAGCGCTGAAGCTGTTGAAGGATGCTGAGATCGTGATGCATGATGCTGATCTTTGGAGCAATATTGCTGGCGAGCGAGCACGCGAGGACCGGATCCCAAATGAACCTACCGGGACTGCGAAAGTCTTGATGGAAAGGATCAAAAGACAACTTGATCCAAGGAATATTTTTGCCGCGGATTAACACGGATTGTTGACGGATGAAGACGATGAAGACAATTAAAGTGATCGTTCTGCTGTTGGTTGTGGCGCTGAATGTTCCCGTAGTCCTGGCGCGGGAACCGGTTCGCGCGCGACACGGCATGGTGGCTTCTACAAACGAAGTGGCGTCGCGTGTCGGTGTTGACATCATGAAGCGTGGCGGCAACGCCGTCGATGCGGCGATCGCTGTCGCTTTCGCACTCCAGGTCACTCATCCCGCTGCCGGCAATCTCGGTGGTGGCGGCTTCATGATGATTCGTTTAAAGGACGGCAGGACCACCGCTATCGATTATCGAGAGATGGCGCCGGCTGCAGCTCATCGCGACGTTTACCTCGATAAAAACGGGAATCTCATTGAAGGCGAAGGTGGATCGCTCGTGGGTTATCGCGCCGCTGGCGTTCCCGGCACAGTGCGCGGGATGGAATTGGCACTCAAGAAGTACGGTTCAGGCAAACTCACATGGTCCCAGCTTGTCGAGCCCGCTCGCCGTCTCGCGGGCGCCGGTTTCACGGTCACCCATGACCTGGCTCGCTCGCTCTACAATAACCGCGAATATCTTTCGAAATATGCCGAGACGAAGCGAATCTATTTAAAAGGCGGGCAGTTTTATAAAGAAGGAGAATTTTTTCGCCAACCCGAACTGGCTGCCACTTTCGCGCGCCTGCAACGATTTGGACCAGATGAGTTTTATGAAGGCGAAACGGCACGCTTGATCGTGGCCGACATGAAACGCAATAACGGTCTGATGACGATGGAAGACCTGCGCGGCTACGTCGCAAAAGAGCGCGCGCCTGTGCGTGGCAACTATCGTGGTCACGAGATTATCTCGATGCCGCCGCCGTCGTCGGGTGGTGCAGTGCTGATCGAGATGCTGAACATTCTCGAAGGCTTTGATCTGCAAAAGACGGAGGCCAGTTCGTCTGATCGATACCATCTCATGGCTGAAGCGATGCGGCGTGCTTTTGCTGACCGAGCCGAGTACATGGGTGATAGTGATTTCGTGAAAGTTCCGGTGCAGGGGTTGATCGACAAGGCATACGCTGCGAGTTTGCGCGCCAGTATTAACACCGATCGCGCTTCGACAAGTGCTGAAGTACGCGCCGGCCGCCCGGCAGGGTACGAATCAGACGACACGACTCATTTCACCGTCGTTGACGTTCAAGGAAACGCGGTTTCAAACACCTACACACTCAACAACTCTTACGGCTCGGCCGCTATGGCGAAGGGTACGGGGTTGCTTCTCAACGATGAGATGGACGATTTCGCCGCCAAGCCGGGCACGCCGAACATGTACGGGCTGATACAAGGCGAGCGCAATGCAGTGGCGCCGAAAAAGCGTCCGCTGTCTGCCATGACACCGACGATCGTACTGCGCAAAGACGGTAGTTTGTGGTTCACCGTGGGAAGTCCGGGTGGTCCAACGATCATCAATACTGTGTTTTGTATTATCACGAACGTGATCGACTACGAGATGAATATTCAACAGGCGATTGACTTCCCTCGTATTCATCACCAGTGGCTGCCTGATGAGCTTGTCGGTGAGCCGTTTGGGTTGTCAGGCGACACGCAACGGGCGCTCACGTCGAGAGGTCACAAGCTCGCCAAGCTTCGCTACCTTGGCGATGCCGAAGGGATCATGATCGAAGAAAAGACGGGCATGAGACTGGGTGCTACCGATCCGCGAAGGAGCGATGGACAAGCCGTCGGTTATTGATTGCCGAGGATTTTGTAGACAGGATTAACGAGATTTTCAGGTGTACAAGATGAATCATGTAAATCATGCAATCTTGTTAATCCTGTAAAGCATGCTCTCAACCACTCTAGCAGCTCAGGAAGATAAACTACTCGCCTGCATCCACTGCGGTTTGTGTCTGGAGGCGTGCCCGACGTACGTCATCACGGGTAACGAAAACGATGGACCACGCGGGCGGATATACCTCATGCGGGCGGTAGCTGAGGGACGACTGGAAGAGACTTCGAGCGCATTCGGTACCCATATCGATCGGTGTCTCGGCTGTCGCGCGTGTGAGCAGGTTTGTCCGGCTGGAGTTGAGTATGGCCAGTTGTTGGAAGCGAGTCGCGAAGTATTGCTCGAATCGCAACCAAAGTCGGATCTTTCCAACAAGCTTCTCCGTTTTGTCCTGCGGCACGTCTGGCTATCAACAACTCGTCTACGGCTGTTCTTCACTGCTTCAAGACTCTTTCGTGACCTCGGATTAGCGCGGCTCCTGTTGAAGTCGCGCCTCGCACGGCTCATTTCTCCGCGTGCCGAGTTTGGACTGGCGCTACTTGAGAGTTCTCGCCCGGTGTTTTCAAATCGACGCACGACTACGACAGAAGGAGACGGCGAAAAAGTCTTATTGTTTTCCGGCTGTGTCGGAGAAGGACTCTTCGCGAGGGTCAATCGCGCAACGGAACGCGTGCTCCGCGCTAACAACTTCAACATCAACACACCCACCGAACAGGTATGTTGCGGCGCCTTGAACGCGCACGCGGGCGATATCGATGGCGCACGCGAACTTGCTCGCCAGAATATCGCGGCTTTCAACTCCGACGCTCCTATCGTCACAAACGCCGGTGGCTGTGGCGCAATGCTCACAACCTATGCGCATCTATTTGCGAACGACAAAGAACTTGCTGAACCTGCAGCAAACTTCAGCGCTCGAGTTCGCGATGTGAGCCAACAACTCGCCACAACCG
>DASTVU010000403.1:0-7037 GCA_035758935.1 Pyrinomonadaceae bacterium
CAATTTTTATAAATGCCTGATTGAACCTCGCGCTTTCAGCGGCAATCACCAGATCACAAGCTAACGCGAGATTGCAGCCTCCACCGGACGCAACGCCGTTAACGGCAGCTATAAAAGGCACCGGCGTTTCACGAATCAACAAGATTGCTTCGTTTAGAAGTCGCAACGGCTCCTCGAAGAAAGCCTCCACTCGCCCGTCTTTCTTTGCGATCTCCTGCATTTCACGCAGGTCTCCACCGGCGCAAAATGCCCGACCCGCGCCAGTGAGCACGATGGCTCTCGCACCACGCTCGAGTGCCTCAGCAACCGCGGCTTTGAAGTCGTGGGCGACCTGCACATTGAGAGCGTTCAGACGATCCGGTCTGTTCAATGTCAAAACGCAAACCGCGCCGTGCATCTCGAGTTGTATCGTTTCGTAACTCATTCAGATCGCCGTCAGGTCGATTTAGAGCGTTCTTCGCCGTTACTCGCGTAAAATTTTCCGCGTCGCCGAAAATAACCTATTTGACGTTAGGGGTCTATGCCCGAAGCTAGCTCTACACAACTCCGGCCTGAATTACTCAGGTTCGCTGTTGCGCGCGACTCGCGCTAAAACAATCGCTGCATAAGACCGGCCTGCCTGTAGAAGGCTTGAACGGTACCGAGTCGTTCTTGCCACACTGATCGCAGGTGATCTCAAATCTCTGACGTTCACCTCCTCCTTGTCCTTTGGCGCCGCCGAAGTTTGCTCGCCGTGCGTCGCGGCAGGGCTTACATCGCTTCGGGTGAGTCAAGTTACGTTCCCGGTAATACTCCTGTTCCCGTTCCGTAAACATGAACGGAGTGCTGCACTCCGAACACATAATTTCAAGGTCTGGCATCGCGGTTTCTCCACGAAAGTGAAAACAGAGGACGTTCACTTTCTTGCTCTTCGGAGCGCTGGCGTTGCGTTTCTTTCAACCACTGGGTCGTGGGGCGAAAGCGCTGTTTATAAACGCACGCCGAAAAGCTGGCGTCCCGACGGTTAATTGGTCCTGAGTGTACTCCAGCCATCCAGTCTATACAATTTTTTTATGCAAAACTTTGAACGAGATTGTGGCAAAAGATCTTCACATGCCGTCTACCTGTGGTATGTACGCAACAGATCATGTGAGATTTCTTCGCAAATCCTCGCATTTTGATCGGCACATCGGTTGCTCCTTAATTTAGCGACGCATGAATCGAACGATTGGATAAGGATCCCGACATTTGATCAAACAAACTACGCTGGGCAGTGCCGTAGAAACTCACGGTATTGGTCTACACACTGCGGTTCCGGTTCACGTTCGTCTCGTCCCCGCTCCGCCTGACACAGGATACGTATTTCGTCGCACCGATCTCGGGGGCTTCGAGATCCCTGCCACAGTCGAGTCCGTTGCGCATTGCAGTTATGCAACCACGCTGATGCGCACCGGTGTGATGCTCTCGACTGTCGAACATCTACTTGCTGCTCTGCGTGGACTGAACGTCGACAACGCGTTTATCGAAGTCGACAACCTTGAGATTCCGATCATGGATGGTTCTGCGGAAGATTTCGCGCAGATCATCGAGCGTGCCGGCATTGTGGAGCAGCCGCTAGCCAGGCGCGCACTGCTTGTAAGAGAGAAGGTTTCATACGAGCAAGGCGATCGCCGCATCAGCGTTGAACCCGCCGATACGTATCGAATTGAGTGTCTCATCGACTTCACGCATCCGATGATTGGGGTGCAGAGTTTATCTGTGGAGTTGAGTAATGGCGCGTTCAGTCGTGATATCGCGGCAGCGCGCACGTTTGGATTCACTAATGAGATTGAAGCGCTTCGGCGTGCGAATCTGATCCGTGGTGGATCACTCGACAACGCGATCGTCCTTACAACCGAAGGGATGTTGAATCAAACAGGGTTACGATTTCGAGATGAGTTTGTGCGTCACAAGATTCTCGACATCATCGGCGACTTGGCGCTGCTGGGAATGCCGATACTTGGGAAGGTTGTTGCCGAGCGCAGCGGCCACATCATGCACGCGGGATTGATGGCGAAATTATTACGCGTTAGATCAGCCTGGGATATCGTGGACATGTGAGAAATATCGAGACACGATTAACAACATTTGCAGGATAAACAGGATTCATCTTGTGAATCATGCAAATCTTGTTAATCCTGTCTAAAGACCACTCCTCACAATATCGTGCACCCTAATCAACCCCACACATCTCTCATCACCATCCACAACGGGCAACACTGAAATCTGTGAAGGCCTGTCTTCCATCAACCGCAATGCATCAAACGCGAGCAGCTCCGGCGTCACGACCACAGGCCTCCGTGTCATAAAGTCATCACTCGTTAACCTCGCCAACGACTCGTGACTCGTCTGTTCAATCGCGCGCCGCAGATCGCCGTCAGTAATGATCCCCGCTAACCGGCCGTCTCCTTCAACCACACAAACGGCACCGAGTCCGCCCTTGCTTATCGCTCGCACGACCTCAACCCATGACGATCCACTCGCAATCGTCGGATTCTCACCGTCGCGGTGCATCAGATCTCCGACACGCAGAGTAAGTCGCTTCCCTAACCTTCCCGCCGGATGATTCACCGCAAACTCGTCCGAAGTCAGGCCTTTGACTTTCATCACCGTCATCGCGAGTGCGTCGCCAATCGCGAGAGCCACAGTCGTGCTCGTTGTAGGCGCCAGATTTAAAGGACACGCCTCCTTATCGACAGACGCATCGAGCACCGCATCAGCCCGCCGTGCAAGTGTCGAATTTATGTTTCCTACTATCGCCACGATCGGCACGCCGCGATTCTTCAAATACGGCAACATTGCGACAATCTCATCAGTTTCGCCGCTGTTGCTCAAAACGATTACGACATCATCCTGTTGCACTATGCCGAGACTGCCGTGCAGCGCGTCTGACGGGTGCAGATAGAGCGACGCAGTTCCCGTGCTGGTCATCGTGGCGGCGATTTTTTGCCCGATTATTCCTGACTTCCCGACCCCCAGAATCACGACTTTTCCCCCGCAGTTCGCCAGCAACTCGACTACATGGCTGACCTGCGCTCCATCGAGTCGCGTGGCTGTTTGCGCAATGGCATCGGATTCGATTCGCAGTAGTTGCTGGATATCTGCAAGATGGTCTTGGGTCATTGGGGCCTTTGATATACGACGAGCGTAACATTTGGCAAGTCGGCTGATGGTAAGTTATAGTCCGGCATCGTTCAGACGACGTTCAGACAGAATGGGTGAGCTATGGGTCTGCTAAGTTTCCTTCCCAAAGAAGATCAATACTTTGATCTGTTCACACAGATGACGCTCTACATCTCTGCGGCCGCTCGCGAACTGAAGGAGATGCTGGCGGACAAAAACCACGACTACGGCGAGTATGCTCAACGTATCAAGGGGCTTGAGCACGCCTGCGACGAGCTGACACACAACATCTCGACGCGGCTAAACAAGTCGTTCATCACGCCGTTTGATCGCGAAGATATCTACATGATGTCGACTGCGCTGGACGACATCGTCGACCTGATCGACGATGCGGCCCGAGCCATCATCATCTTCGACGTCAAAGAAATCACTGAGTACGCGCGCGACTTTGCTGACGTGATCGAGCGTATGGCCGAACAGCTCAAAGAGATCGTTTCTACTCTCCAGCGTCCGAAGAACGTCACGCAACGGCTGGTCGAGATTCACCGCCTCGAGAATGAAGGCGACGACATCTATCACGCCGCCATCGCAGAACTGTTTCACGATCCGCCTGATGCGTTAACTGTTTTGAAGTGGAAAGAGGTTTACGAGAAGCTCGAAGCCGCGGTCGATCGTTGCGAGAACGTGGCGAATATTATTGAGAGTGTGATTATCAAGCATACCTAATTTGACATTGCCAATTGCCGATTGCCAATTGCCGATTTAGTGGCGGGCACGCTAATAAATTGCAATCGGCAATTGGCAATCGGCAATTTGATCATGACCGCAACCCTGGCTTTCGTCATCATCCTCGTCTTCCTGGCGCTTGTCTTCGACTACATCAACGGCTTTCACGATGCGGCGAACTCGATCGCCACGGTCGTCTCAACACGCGTTCTTTCGCCAGGCATGGCCGTACTCTGGGCCGCCTTCTTCAACTTCATCGCCTTTGCAGTCTTCGGTACGCGCGTCGCGAAATCAATTGGCGACGGCGTGCGCATGGACCTCATCACTCCTGAGTTGCGACTTTATGTACTGCTCGCCGCCCTGCTCGGTGCGATCATCTGGAATCTCATAACCTGGTATCTCGGACTCCCGACATCGAGTTCTCATGCATTGTTGGGTGGTTATGCCGGCGCCGGCATCGCAGCATATGGCGGTGTCTCTGATTTGTTGAAAGCTGAGGTTTGGTTTCGCACTTTGAAGTTCATCGTGCTCTCGCCACTGATCGGCATGTTGCTGGGGTTCACGATGATGGTCCTCGTCTACTGGATCTTTCGACGTTTTTCAGCAACACGCGTCGATAAGATCTTTAGACGCGGTCAACTTCTATCGGCAGCGGCATTCTCGTTGGGCCATGGCGGAAACGACGCGCAGAAGACGATGGGAATCATCACGGCAGTTATCACGGCTGGTGGTGTGTGGGGGATGCAGTATGGTCCAAACGGGGAGCTGCCCACAATTCCCATCGAAGTAGTGCTTGCAGCACACGCCGCCATCGCGCTCGGAACGCTCTCCGGTGGCTGGCGCATCGTGCGCACAATGGGAACGCGAATCACAAAACTGAAACCCGTCGGCGGCTTCTGCGCCGAGACCGCCGCCGCGCTGACACTCGCGTACGTCACGCTAACCGGAACTCCTGTTTCAACCACGCACACAATCACCGGATCGATCGTGGGCGTTGGCGCCACGCGCAGACTATCAGCCGTCAAATGGGGCGTCGCCGGCCGCATCGTCTGGGCCTGGATTCTCACCATCCCCGCCGCCGCCTTCGTCGCCGCCGTCTCGTATTGGATCGTCTTCACTCTGCACAACCTTTTCATTTAGATCAGCCACAAAAAGGCACAAAAAGCACAAAACGGGTTCGGCCTCAGCTCTTTTATGCCTTTTGTGCTTTTTTGTGGCTAATGCTAATCTTTGCGGCAACTTCAAGCCCGCGTAGCTCAGTGGATTAGAGCGTTCGCCTCCGGAGCGAAAGGTCGCAGGTTCGACCCCTGCCGCGGGTACCAGATATCTAAATCCATTCCCGAATCTGGCGTTTTTTGTTAGGCTTAGGCCAATCCCCCCGGTCCCCCGAAACTCAGGTTCTGTGTGAGCACGGTGACCAACGGCCAACGCACGATCCTTGTTGTTGATGATTTTGACGACACGCGTCTGTTACTGCGCACCTGGCTGGAACGCAGAGGGTTTCGTGTGGTCGAAGCTGAGAATGGAATACAGGCGATAAATCAGGCAGAAACTGAGTCGCCCGACCTGATCATCATGGACATGCAAATGCCGCAGCTCGATGGTCTCTCGGCCACGAGACGGATACGCAATCTCAAGTCGATGAACTCGGTGCCGATTGTCGCTGTCTCCGCTTACGGCGCCGATCAGTTTCGCGAGCAGGCACTCGCCGCCGGGTGTAACGAATACGTCTCAACGCCTTTTGAACCGGCAACTCTCGAAGGAATAATTCGGGACCTGGTACATCCCTGATGCTTTAGTGCAATCCGCGCACGGGTGCGTATAATCTCACGCATGCTACGAGCTTTCTTGTTCCCGCTATTGTTCCTCCTGCTGGTCCAATCTGTGTCGGCCCAGTGCACGAAAAAGATCAGCGAACTGCCAGCGGCGCCAGAGTTGTCAGGCTTTCAGCTTGGCATGACGAAAGTACAAATCAAGGCACGCGTACCACAAACTAAGTTTGGGCACACAGATCATTTCGGCGTCTCTAAAACTACGATAAATCCGTATTTCGACGAGTCGATCGATAAAACCAAGTTTCAGGGAGTGCGAAGCATTTCGCTCGACCTGCTCGACGATAAGCTCACATCGATCTGGATCGGATTCGACGAGACGTACAAGGTCCACACTACGGATGAGTTTGTTAAGTTGATCTCGCAGTCGCTGCAAGTTAACGGCAACTGGTCGCCTTATAGATCCAAAGGACAACAACTGCGCTGCGCTGATTTTCAACTGATCGTAACCACCGTTGCCGGTGGTCCAAGTTTCCGTCTGATGGATATTGGCGCCGAGAATCTCGTTGCGGAACGGAGACAACTCAAAGAGGAGCAGGACGCAGCGGTCGAGGCCGCCGCGACTGACGACTCTGAAATCATCGCCGACAAACAATCGAAAACGTATTACGCGAACGGCTGCCAGCCGCCAAAAGAGCTCGCCGAAGCAAACAGAATGACGTTCAAGACAACAGCGGAAGCGGAGAAGGCCGGCTTCAAAGCAGCGAAGAACTGTCACTGACAAACCAACAGGAGAACACAGCCATGTGGAAAGAATTCAAAGAATTCATCGCTCGAGGAAATGTGATCGACCTGGCAGTTGCAGTAATTATCGGCGCCGCATTCGGAAAGATAATCACATCGTTGGTGGAAGGCGTCATCATGCCGCCCATCGGATTAGCACTCGGCAACGCCGATTTCTCAAACCTCTTCATCGATCTTTCCGGACAGCGTCCGGTCTCATTAGCTGACGCGCAGTTGAAAGGCCTGCCGGTTATTACCTACGGAATGCTTATCAACGACATCGTCAACTTTCTCATCATCGGGTTTGTGGTGTTCCTGATCGTTAAAGCCGTCAATCGTATGCGCGCTGCACCGCCACCGCCACCAAACACGAAAGACTGTCCGCGTTGTCTTACTGCAATTCCACTGGGAGCGACGCGTTGCTCGGCGTGCTGTGCAGATCTTCCTGTGACAGCGTGAAATTTCTGTTTCACGCAAAGGCGCAAAGATGCAAAGGAAGGACTTTGCAGCTTTGCGCCTTTGCGTGAGAATGTTCTGTTAGAATCCTGACCCCATGCGCGAGTGTCCCCGATGTGAACTCTGCTTCGAAGACAACGTCGAGATCTGTCCACAGGA
>DASTVU010000404.1:0-7667 GCA_035758935.1 Pyrinomonadaceae bacterium
AATCAAGCCCGCTTACAAACTAACCATCGGCCGCAAAGTGATCGATACCACGGACGAACCGAAAGCCAGCATCGTCACGGACCTCAAGGTGTCGCTCGATCTCGACACGCCTGCCGACAGCTTTTCGTTTCAACTTGGAAACGTAGGCAGCTTCAAGCCGCAACGAGACGACGAAGTGAAGATCGAGTTGGGCTATGCGGATAACGGTGGGTTCACGCAGGTGATGACTGGAACAGTTGAGACGATCGAGCCGAACCTGACGACGACACAAGTCGCCGGCTACAGCGGCGCAGATGCACTGCTGCGCACGTTCGTCGAGCAAACGTACGAGAGCAAGACTGCGGGGGCAATCGTGCGTGACCTTGCCGACAAGGCGAGTCTGCAAGTCGCGACGTCGGAAGATGGAATCACTTTCCCGGCATACGTAGTTGATGGACGTCGCAGTGCCTACCTGCACATGCAGGAACTGGCAGAGATGTGTGGTTTCGATCTCTACGTCAAGCCGGACGGTAAGCTCGTGTTTGAAAAGTTTCTCAATGGAAAGACGGTGCACGTATTCGAGTTTGCCAAGCATGTTGTGTCGCTTGACGTGACTCGCACGCCACCACTCGCCGGTTTAGTTGAAGCGTGGGGTGAAAGTCCGGCGGGCAGCCAGGGCGAGAATTCGTGGGCCTGGGTAACAACAGACTTCAGCGGCTCGCGTGGCAGCGCCGGCTCAGGAGCATTACTGCTGAGAGAACGTCCGGCACTGCGAACGAGAGAAGCAGCCGCTACTGCAGCCAACGCCATACTGACGAACATCAAGCGGCGCACGCTGCGTGGCAACGTCGTAACCATCGGCCGTCCACAGATCAAACTCGGCGATGCAATCCGGCTTCGGCAAATCTCTGACGACTCACTCAACACAATTTTTCAAGTGCGTAGCGTGACGCATCGGATTACGAAGCTGAAAGGCTTCACCACGACAGTGGGTTTTCGCGCAATCGATACGTAGGAACAACTCATGAGCACTATCGTCAACACGATTCAAGAAATCATTCGGCAGGAATTACGCCGTGTGCGCATCGCAGATCTCGGGCTGGTCGAGGAAGTTTACCCGCACACCGGTTCCGGCGACGACGATAACTACGGTTGTGACGTGCGGCTGAAGAACAGTGGTCTTTTACTGAAGCGAGTGCCACTCGCGATCGGGCATATCGGAACCGTGGCGATTCCGAACAAAGGCGATCTCGTGTTGCTTGCATTTGATAAAGGCGACGTTAATCAGCCGATAATCATTGGACGTCTCTACAACGAAAAGCAACGGCCGCCGCTAAACACAACTGACGAAGTCATCTTCCGTCTGCCGCTCGCGGAAGCCGACGACAAAACGATCAAAGGCGCTATTCGCAATCATCAATCAGATGATCCACCTCGCGAGATTATCTTCGAAATGCCTCCCAAGATTACGGTTCGAGTAACCGATGGCACCGTGCGCGCCACCGCAGGCAAAACGGAGATGAAACTCGATCAGCCCGGAGGCAGCGGTGGCACTGTCACCATCTTTGCAGGCAGCACAAAGATCACGATGAACCAGGACGGCGATATCGCGGTCGAAGGCGCTGCAAATATGTCTTTTGAAGCTCGTGGAGATCTGACGATCAAAGCACAAAGCATAAAGATGGAATCGCAGGCGAACACGGATATCAAAGCAGGCATGCAAGCCACTTTGAAAGCAAGCATGGGCGCGACCGTTGATGGCGGACTGTCTGCCACGCTCAAAGGCGCGTCAGTAGCAATCAACGGAATCACGTCGTTTTCACCAGCATAGGGAGGAGAAAGGATTGCCGGGACCACCAGTCAGCATCGGCGCCATGGTTATGGTTAGTCCGGGTGCGTCCGGGCCACCAGATACCGGGACCATCATCGCCGTCATTCCTCCGGTCATCACGGCCAACGGAATGCCGCTCGCGACCGCCGGGTCGATCTGCATGATGGTGAATTCAGTTTGGGGCTTTCCCTATCCGCTAGTAATCGGGCCGTTGGCGAGCACCGGAGTCAGCGTTACTGGCAGAGCACTGGTAAGAATGGGCGACAACATTCCTACTCCGCCCGGAATAATGACCATTCTTGGACCACCCGCTGCGCCGTTCATTACCGACCAGTCTCCACCGTAGACGTTGCGCACGAAGAGGATTGAAAGACATGGCTATCGACCCAAAACGTTTCGGAACAGATCTCAAGTTACTGAACAATTTAGATCTGACCAAGAGCAGTCGCGATCCTCCGAGCGATCTCTTTACCCGTGTCCGAGTGGAAACAAATCAGGCAGACCTGGACATTCATAGTGAGGTCGACAATCTGGTACAGGCGCTACTGCTGAGATTTCTAACACCGGTGGGCGAGATGGAGTTGTTGGGCCACCCCGATTATGGCTCGCGTCTTTCTGAATTGATTGGAGAGCTGAACAGTGAAACTAACCGGAATCGCGCAAAACTATTCGCTCTCCAGGCCCTGCAAGCGGAACCGCGCGTCAAGGAAATTCGCTCCGTGGACGTCACTCAGAACCGCGCGGATCCAACGCGCATGGATATCAAGATATCACTACTTACGGTAGACAGTGACACGTTACTCAACCTGGTCTTTCCTTTTTTTCTTGAGCGAGGTGTAGAAGCGTGAACGGAGAAACTACCAATCTGATTGAGCGGCCGTACCAGGAGATTGTTGACGACATTCTCACTGCGATCGTTGGCGGCGTCGTGAATGAGCCGAGCATTTTCGACATCAAGAGAGTGCTTTATCCGTTGGCCCAACCGGCCCAGGCCATCCGTGCGATAACGGGACGGATCGACTCAGCGGATGAACCCGACGGTATTCGCCACACTTTTCAGAACGAAATTGATTACCAGTTCAGTCCCGAAAAGAACGCAGTGGTTTGGCAGGAAGGCGGCGTAAAGCCAAAGGACGAGTCGGACTTTTATGTTGACTACTTTCGTCCGACAAATCCTTCACCGCTGAGCGATATCAACGTCGGCAGCGTCACGCGAACGATCAGCGAAGCCATTGGACGCGAGATTGCAACGGTCTACCAGCAAATCAATCTCGCGTACAAGTCAGGTTTCATCGATCTCGCGGAAGGCAAGGCCCTCGACTTTGTAGTTTCTATTCTTGGAATTACGCGTAAGACAAAAGAATTTGCAGTTGGACTCGTGACCTTCTTTCGCGCGGCCGGCAGCGAAGGCAACATCACGATTCCTCAAGGGACTGAACTCTCTACCACCAAAGGCGAGGTCATCTTCGAAGCGACCGAACCGCGCACGTTGCAACGCGGGCAGGCGCGCATCGATGTGCCCGTGCGCGCTGGTGAAAAGTTCAAGGGAGAGGTCGGCAAAGTCGATGCTGGAAAGATCACGACGGTTCTACAAGTCATCAACGGAATCGATCGGGTCAGTAATTTTGAACCGACGTTTCTCGCCGCGCAGGACGAAACTGATGCAGAGCTGCAGTTACGCGCTAAGGCGGCGCTTCGAGGCATCAGCAAAGGAACGATTAACGCGCTACTGCGGGCTGCTTCTGAAAATCGAGTGAAGAAGGTAGACATCTTCGATCCTCATCAGCCGCCGAGTAAACCAACCGCTCCCGGCAAAGTTACGATGATCATCGATGTTGAAGCGCCCCGGTTCCCCAGCATCGTTGCTGCGCTTCACGACGTGCGTGCTGCCGGTATTAAGTTAACCGTAGCAGGGCGCTTTGTTTTCCTTACACCTAAAGTTGTCGCTTTCATCACTTCCGGATTGACCGGCGACGGCAAAACCAAGATTGCAAATCAGATCATTGCCGCTCTGCAAGGCTACATCGATAAGCTCACTCCGGGTGCGCCTGCCGTGGGTACGGAAATGTTGAAGGCAATAGAAGAAGTGCCCGACGTCGACAAGGACAATAAACCCGGCATCCTCGCGGTCAGGACTTTGAAATCCGATGTTGAAAACGCAGATGCGGATCCGCTCATTGAAAAGCTGACCGCGGAGGTGATTGACGTCAACACCGCTGACAAAGAAGCAGTGCGCAACGCAGTCAAAAGTGTCATTGAATCCGACGCAAACGTGCTGGTGCCGAGTGGCCGTCGCGAGCCGGATCGGAATCTCGTCAAAGCCGTCGATAACAAAGGAACCATTCTCGGCCGAGCAACTGATGGCGATATTGCGGCGGGTAACTTCGTGATTGAGCTACCTAAAGATTTCTCGTTCGTGTTGGAGATGCAGACCACCGACATCATTTTGCGCGAAAGCTGATATGCCGACGAAAACAGATCGCATTCTCAGTTATCTGCCGCCGACAACGTTTCTGACGTCGCCGCGTCCAGCCGTGCTGCACCCGGTCGTTGATGCTTTCGGCAACGAGTTGCTGCTGGGTGAAAACAGTCTCGCAGAAATAATGCTCGCTCACTGGGTCGACTTTGCCGACAAGAACCAACCAGTCATCAACGATCTCGCGAAGATGGCCGCGCTTTACGGTTTGGTCCCATGGACCGATGAATCAGGCGACACTCTCGAAACCGTTGAAGAGTTTCGCGAACACCTCAAACGTTACGTCCGCACATTTTTGGAAGGCACGGTAACGGTCCAGGGAATTCTGCGCATAACCGCGGAAACGTTAGGACTACGAATCGCAGACGCACCCGAGGAACTCGATCGTTGGTGGGCGCGCAGAAACGATGCGGTGACAACAATCGAAGCTCTGCGGAACGATGCGAGAAACCTGCTCAACTTCGATCGCTTAAGCATAAGTGGCACTCCCGCGTTGCCGGCACGGATCAACGGGACGGTGGATCTCAGCCAACCTGTAGATTTGCAGGGAACAAATGTCCTGCGGCTAAAGGTCGACAGTGTTTTTGAAGAGATCGATTTAACGAAAGATCTAGCGCCGGGAACAAAGCTGAGTCTCGACCAGATCGTCAATATCATAAACAAACCGCCGCGTTTTGCGATCGCAAGTCGTCAGGGCAACTTTTTAAGACTCACGTCGCCAAAGCTTGGTTCAAGCAGCACGCTCGAACTCGTTAACGGGGCCAACGATGCCGCGCCACAACTGCTCGGCCTGCCGCCAAGAACCTACCAGGGCGTTGAAGCTACGGGCGCACAATTTCGTGGCAAAGTCGATCTCAGCAAAAAGGTCGATCTCAGCAACGAGCGCTACTTGCGGATCGAAATCGACGGTGAGTTTCGTGAAGAGATTGATTGTGCCGGCGGTAACTCATCACAAACGACACTGGCTCAGATTCGCGACAAGATTAATAATGCCTTCCCCGGTCTCAACGTCGCCAGCGAAGATGGCAAACATCTGATTCTCACGTCACCCAGCAAGGGCTTTACCAGCAGTATTTCAGTGCAAGCACCGGCGGCGCAGAATGCTTGCGAAAGAATACTTGGCGTCCCAACCGTATTTGCAACCGGGAAAGATGCACAGCCTGCGCGCGTCGTTAGTACGCGGGATCTGCGAGGACGAGTTGATCTCAGCAAGCGCTCGAAGATTCAGTTACGAGTCGACGGTGCGGATGCGGTGACGATCGATTGCGCAGGCATTGAGCCAGCCAGGACCGAGCGAGTCGAAATCGTGTCGGCGATTAATGCCGCGGTTGGTGCTACCGTCGGAGTGATCACTGAGCGAAGCATCAATCTGGTTTCACCTACGATCGGACTCTCGAGTGAGATAGTTTTTGAAGAACCACCAGAGGACGACGCGACTTTCGATCTGTTCGGAATTGGCCCACAGACTTTTCGCGGAAGTGCGGTAACAGTCGCGCGTCTCACAGCCAGCCCCACACTTACGGACAACGGATTGGACGTGCGCGCTAACAATTTCTTATTGCTGTCAGTCGATGGTGGTACTCCGGTCGAGATCGATCTGAGGCAAGCGACTGACGACATTGCCGAGTTGCGCGCTTTGCCTTTGGACAAGGCGGCCGAGCACATCAATAAGTCTCTGAGTCCACACGTAGCTTCGACTGACGGCGAGAAACTGTTTCTGGCGTCAACCAGATCTGGTCCCGCCGGCAAAGTTGAAGTTCTTGCGCGAGAGATTACACGGCACCGCCGGTTCATTACGCGAGCGACGATCGTCGATGAGGCAGCGCGCGAGATTTTTGGTTTTGTAACTCGGGAAGCCGATGCGACGCCGGCGGTCAGCGCGCGTCTCTTGGGCACGCCTGATCTCAGTCAAACAGTTGACTTGAAAGACGCACGCTTTCTCAGGTTGCGAGTCGATGGTTTCTCTGCGATTGAGATTGACGCTGCTGGCGCGCGTGCACGCGCCACTACGCTCGCCGAAATCATCTCCAAAGTAAATGCAGCCGTTAAAGCGAACGGTCTGTCGAAGGACATTGCGAGCACCGACGGAAAACATCTCATCGTGACCTCACCGTCGGCCGGCGCTGAGAGTCGTGTCGATGTTGAACCACCAAACGGCGCACTCGACAAACTACTTGGCATCGAGCCGGGCACATTTAAAGGTGCCAACGCAACGACGGTGAAGTTTACCGGCATGGCAGATCTCACCGGCGGCGTCGATTTGCCGGCTAATGCCGCGATCAAGCTTGCGGTCGACGACGCAGCAGCAGTTGAAATCAAACTCACTGAAGCCGCGCCGGCTAAGCGACTACCTACGGAGATTGTGAGTGCTATCAATGGCGCTTTTGCTTCGTCAGCAAAAACAGACGGACGCCGGATTGAGTTACGCTCGGCGAAAGAAGGTGTTGATAGCAAGATCAGATTTGAAATTCCTGCCGGCACAGATGTGACTAAGAAAGTCTTCGGCGTCGCCGCACCTCGTGAGTATCACGGAGCAGCAGCGACACCAGCGAGAGTTGTTGGTGTAACCGATCTCAGCGGCGTCACTGACTTAAGCGTCTTGCGATCTCTCAACATCGCTATCGATGGAGTTGCAAAAACGCTTGACTGTGCAGCCAAAGCCGCAAAGCCTGAGGCCGCGTCGCTTGCAGAGATCGTCGAGTCAATTGGACCAGACATCGCTTCCGCCTCAGCTGATGGCACGCACCTTGTACTCAGATCTTCGTCGACCGGTTCAAATGCGCGAATCGAGGTTAAGACGCTCGATACAGGCGATGCGAGCACAGCCTTGTTCGGAAGCCCACGCACCGCAACCGGAACGGCTGCCTCACCCGCAGTAATCACTGGAGAAAAGAATCTTGTGACGGGCGTTAACCTGAGTCGCCGCTCACTGTTGCGAATTGCAGTTGATGCCAGCCGGCCAATTGATATCGATGTTACCGGTACGGTTGCCGCAAGCACGGCTTCAGACGAGATCGTCGAGCGAATCAACGCAGTGTTTCCAAATGTGGCTGCGATGAATGAGGACAATCAATTGCAACTGACCTCACCAACCGCGACGGCAGACAGCAATGTCTCCTTGCAGGCACTTCGTTATCTCGAAGTGATTGAATACCCGCCGGGCAAGTCAACCTTCCCATTCGTCAAGAATCACAACGGCTCATGGACGATCGAGAACGCCGGTGTAGTAGACGGTTTTGCAGAGATCAGAATCACTGCCACGAAGGGCGCTGTTGGTCCAACTATCGTCAATTCAGGTGTGGGATGGTCAGTTCGTCTCTTTGTCGTACTCGAGCGCGGCGAGACGGTGAGAATATTTCGCGACGGACGATTGCAATTGCG
>DASTVU010000405.1:0-6205 GCA_035758935.1 Pyrinomonadaceae bacterium
AGAGAGGCGAGCCGCGAAATCTGGTTTAGTACAATCCACAGATTACGCTGATTACAAGAAGAAAATCTGTGTAATCTGTGGTTACGGGGTGGCGGCTTCGGCGTCTTCGTGATGCTCGGTGGTGTAAAGACGAAGGATGTCCTGTCCCTGGCGTGAGCGTGGATCGATTGTGCGCAGGTGCTTGCGTCCCTGCATTTCCCAAATGGCCGTGACTACTCCATCTTTCTCCACTGCATGATATGTAATCTCTTCGTTGCTCGCTGCAGGCGCGGGCTCAGTTTCATTGGCCGCGCCCTCGCTTATTGCGGTTTCATTCTCAGACATACGAACTCAAACACTCTCCAATCTTCGTGCGGTAGGTTTTTGTAGGTGCCGCGAATTGTTGCACACGCGCACTAGGTGCGCAAGCGCAGTGCTGCCTCGACTGCCTTTCGAGGCACAACCACGCCCCAGCCCTGGCGATCAACTTCAACGCCCTCCACGCGTTCAGCAGTCTCGATCAAAATACGCTTCACTTGTTGCGGCGCCAGCTTAGGATTTGCTTCAAGCATGCAGGCAACAATCGACGAGACGATGGGCGCGGCGAATGAGGTGCCGTCGACAAACTTGTAGTGCTGGTTGATCACATTGCCCTCACGCAACTTGATCGTGATTAACTGTCGCAACAGTGACACAGAGAGATCGCGCGCTGCGTAGATGTCCTTGTCTACACTTTCGTTGGCGAGAATGATGTCACGCAACTCATCGTCGGCGGCAGCATCGAGTTCGGCATAGAGTTTTGCTTCGTCCGCGGTTGGCGTATGCGGCAGGATCGGCCCAGCGACCCAGATGCCCGGCGCGATCACTTCCGGTTTTTGCAGTCCGTCGATCGTTGGCCCATACGAAGAGCGATACATTCCACGTCGCGCGCGATCGAGCGAGTTTTGATCGTCGAGACCACCAACAGCGATCGACGAAGGCGCATTGGCAGGCGGCAAAACTGGATGCCCTGGAGCGAGTCCCGCGTTACCAACAGCGCACACCACGGTCACTCCCGCGTTCACGACTTTTTCGACTAACTGACAGAGCGGATTTGTTAAATAGGACTGCTCGAAGTCGCCACCCGCAGAGATATTGACGATGCGAATTTTGTATTTGTCTGTGTTCTCAAAAACCCAACGCAGGCCGGTTTCGATATTGCTCTCGGGAATGCGTCCCGTCTTTCCGATTTTGACGAGTACGACCTTCGCCTCGGGCGCGATGCTGCGATAGAAGCCGTCCGACAGATGACCATTTCCGGCAGCAACTACGGAGGTCATCATGCCGTGCCAACTCGCCACGTCGGCCGTTTCTAGTGCCGAAACACCGTCCTTCGGTTCAAAAATATTGTGGTAAGCGACGATGCGATTGACCGGTTCAGTGAGGTCCTTGTGGGCATAAAAACCGGAGTCGAGAAATGCGATTGTGACGCCGCGGCCGGTGTGGCGTTCATCCGCATCCATCCTGACTGGCACCGACAGTGCCTGCTCGATCACGTCTGCCATCAGGCACAGATTATACTGATTCCTCCAAATTGCGTTATCGCTCTTATCTGTGTAATCTTTGGATCCACAATCAAGTCGCGTTAAAGGAGATTTTGTAGATGAAGTCGAGAAATTTGTCGATCCTGTTGGCGTCGCTATTCGTGATCGCAAACGCCGTTTTTGCCGTTGGAGCGCGCGCTGCCGGTGAAGTGCCGCCGCCAGCCGCGATTGGCTCCACGATTGAAGACTTTACGCTTCCCGACGCTGATAACAAGGACCACTCGTTGAAGTCGCTGGCCGGGAAAAACGGCACGGTGCTTCTGTTCATCTCGGTTCAGTGTCCGGTTTCCAATGCCTACAATGAACGCATGGCGAAACTCGCCGAAGACTACAAAGCCAAAGGCATCGCTATCATCGGTATCAATTCGAATGTCGCTGAAGATGCCGCGGCAATAAAAGCTCATGCGGCAGAGCACAAACTCGCGTTCCCGATCCTCAAGGATTCAGGCAACAAGATTGCCGACAAACTGGGCGCCTCTGTCACACCGGAAGCCTACTTCATCGACGTGAACAACAAGCTTCTCTATCACGGTCGCATTGACAACGCCCGCAACCCCGCGCAACTTGAGACCAGCGACCTGCGTAATGCTTTGGACGCGGCCCTGGGTGGCAAGACAATTGACAAGGCAGAAGCAAAGGCATTCGGTTGCACCATTAAGCGAGCGTAAGCAATGCGTTTTACGAAAACGATCCTCCCGATCACGTTGTGTATTCTGCTAGCGAGTCTCGCGGTGCCGGCCCAGAAAAAGGGCCGCGCCGCGAAACCGCGCAAACCTGTCGCGGTTGTTTCGCCGATCGACACTGAAGCGCTGAAAGTGCTGCTCACACAACAACGCGAGGGTCCTTTGCTTGTCAATTTCTGGGCCACGTTTTGTGATCCATGCCGTGACGAGTTTCCTGATCTCGTGAAGATCGACAAGGATTACCGGCCGCGCTCGCTCGAATTTGTGACTGTCTCGCTCGACGATATGACTGACATCAAGACGAGCGTGCCGCTGTTTCTCGACTCGATGAAAGCGACGATGCCTGCTTACCTGCTGAACGCGTCGGATCCTGAGCCGGCAATCAATCTCGTGGATTCGAGGTGGCAGGGAGATCTACCGGCGACATTTCTGTACAACGAAAAAGGCGAGGTCGTTTACAAGCACATTGGACGCGTGAACACGGCAGAACTACGCGCGGCGATCGAGAAAGTTGTATCTAAGAAAGGTGATGGACAGTAGAAGTGCTTGGTACTTTGTACTTGGTGCTTTGAATAACAAAGTGCGAAGTGCAAAGCACAAAGTTCAAACTTCCCAATGATCACTTCCGAAGTTATTTCCGCCCACAACCTCACCCAGCAAGAATACGAGCGAATAAAGGAACTGCTTGGCCGCGAACCGAGTTTTGCCGAGCTCGGAATCTTCTCGGTCATGTGGTCTGAACACTGCTCGTACAAATCGTCGCGCATCCACTTGAAACGCTTGCCGACAACCGGTCCACGCGTGATCGTGCCGCCCGGCGAGAACGCCGGTGTTGTCGATCTCGGCGACGGCTGGTGCGCTGCGTTCAAGATCGAGTCGCACAATCATCCTTCGTTCATCGAACCGTTTCAGGGCGCTGCCACTGGTGTCGGCGGAATTCTTCGCGACATCTTTACGATGGGCGCGCGACCAGTTGCATCGATGAACAGCTTGCGCTTTGGTTCGCTCGATCATCCGCAGCATGGTCGTCGTAATCGATCGTTGCTTGCCGGCGTGGTTGCGGGAATCGCGCATTACGGAAACGCTTTTGGCGTGGCGACGGTCGGTGGCGAAGTCGCGTTTGACGATGCGTACGCGTTGAACCCATTGGTTAATGCATTTGCACTCGGACTCGTTCGTCACGATCAGATCTTCTTTGGCAAAGCCACCGGCATCGGCAACCCGGTGCTTTATGTCGGCGCCAAAACCGGGCGCGATGGAATTCACGGCGCGACGATGGCGTCGGCTGAGTTTGACGAAGAAGCCCTCGAAAAGCGGCCAACGGTTCAGGTTGGCGATCCGTTTCTGGAAAAGCTGTTGTTGGAAGCATGTCTTGAGGCGATGCGCAGTGGAGCCGTCGCGGGAATTCAGGACATGGGCGCCGCTGGTTTGACGTCTTCGTCGTGTGAGATGGCGGCGCGCGCGGGCACCGGTATCGAGTTGGATCTATCGCTCGTGCCGCAACGCGAACAGAACATGACTGCTTACGAGATGCTGCTTTCAGAATCTCAGGAGCGCATGTTGATCGTGGCTCATTCGGGTCGTGAACGCGAAGTGGTCGATATCTTTCGCAAGTGGGATCTCGATGCGGTTGTCATCGGGCGTGTGCGTGATACGGGACGCATGCAGGTAGTTCACAACGGTGAGATGGTTGCGGACATTCCGGTCGAAACACTGACCGATGAAGCACCACGATACGAACGGCCGATGACGCCTGCGACAAAGCTCGAAGCACAAAGCACAAAACTCGAAAGCAAAGATCCGGGGTCTGATCTATTGAAGCTCCTGTCGTCCGGCAACATCGCTTCCAAAAACTGGGTCTACCGGCAGTACGATCACATGGTCCGTACCAACACCGCGATTCTTCCCGGCGCTGACGCAGCCATGGTGCGAATCAAAGAAACACGACGAGCACTCGCGATGACTCTCGACGGCAACGGGCGTTATTGCGCGGCTAACCCTCGCGAAGGTGCGAAGCTGGTCGTCGCTGAATCTGCGCGCAACGTTGTTTGTGTCGGCGCGCGACCGATCGCGATCACGAACTGTTTGAACTTCGCGTCGCCGGAGCGGCCGGAAGTGATGTGGTCGTTTTCGGAAACAATCGACGGTATGGCGGAAGCGTGTCGCGCATTCGAGACGCCGGTGGTTTCCGGCAATGTGTCTTTCTACAACGAGACTGAAGGGCGTGGAATTTTGCCGACGCCTGTGATCGGAATGGTCGGGCTCATCGAGGATGTGCGGCGTGCGATCGTACCGGGCTTCAAGAAAGACGGCGACGTGATTGCGCTGCTTGGCACAACGCAGGACGATCTGTCGATGAGCGAATTTGCGGTGAGCATTGGTGGAGTAACAACTGCTGAGATCACTGCCTCAGGACAAGTTCCAGCCCTCGATCTGGATCGCGAACTGGCAGTGCAGAGAGCCTGTCTCGCGGCTGCGGAAGCCGGGCTGTTGCTTTCCGCACACGATTGTTCTGATGGCGGACTTGCAGTCGCACTGGCCGAGTCTTGTTTCTCCTCGCTCGGACGTGAAGCGATTGGCGCTGAGGTGAATCTCGAAGGAACGCTTGGTCCAACCTCGCTACTCTTCAGCGAATCTCCTTCGCGGATCATCGTGAGTCTCAATGCCGCCGACGTGAGTTCTATGCAGGAAATAGCCGAGAGCAATAACGCCCCGTTTACGATTCTGGGACGGGTTGGAGGAACGCGTTTGACGATCGGTGTGAACGGCGATGAAGTTGTGTCGTCGGATGTGTCTCAGTTGGAAGCAGCCTGGAGAGGCGCGCTATCGGGCAAGCTGCAGGCTGAAGTAGTAAGCGTTTGAATTAGGGACGAATGCATCCCGTCATCTACCTCAACAAATCCATGGTTGAGGCGACGAAAGCGCGCGTGGCGCCGGTCTCCTCGGCCATGCTCTACGGGCGCGGCGTCTTCACCACTCTCGCAATCTACAATTCACAACCGTTTCTCTGGTCCAAACACTGGCAACGCCTCGCTATCCACTCCAAAAAACTCGACATCGATCACACTGGTTGTACGGAGAAGAACGTCGGCGAAGCGGTGCAAAAGCTAATCGCCGTCAATCAGGTGAAGGAAGGTCGCGCGCGTGTGATACTGCTTGCGCGGCATGGGCGTGATATCTGGAAGACAAAAGTTCCGGGCGCGAAGAAAACCGATTTGCTGATCATGACCGGCGACACCCAGAAGATTCCGCAAACCGGTTTATCGCTCGCTGTCTCGCCTTACAGAGCCAACACTGTCTCGCCGTTGACGGGCATTAAGAGTTTGAACTATCTCGAACACGTGCTTGCGTGGGAAGAGGCGCAGAGCCGCGACTTTGATGAAGCGGTTGTCTTGAATGAACGTGGTGAGATTGCGTCGGCGACCACAGCAAACTTGTTTTGGGCGAAGAATGGAACGCTGCATACACCGACGTTGAGCACGGGGGCACTGGCTGGCATTACGCGCGACTGCGTAATTGATATCGCCAACAAACATTTCATTCCGCTGCTTGAAGGAATTTACGAGATGAACGATTTGACTGATGCGGATGAGATATTTTTGACGTCGTCGAGTTTGGGTGTGGCGCCCGTGACGACGTTTGATTTCCGGCGTTATTCAGTTGACGGGCCTCTTACCACCACAGTTGCGCAGGCTTTCCGACGATTTAGCCACGGATAATACGGATAAAAATCCGGATTTCTATCCGTGTCATCCGTGGTTAACTACACCGTTGGGTGCGAGCGGCAATGAGCGGATTCGAGTTCCCGTCAGATCAAAAATCGCATTACCAACTGCCGGCGCGAGCCCGACGATCGGTGTTTCACCGGCACCAGCCGATGGCAAATCCTTCCGATCGAGCAATACGATCTCAATCACCGGCGTGTCGCTGAAGCGCGGCAACCGATAGCGCGAAAACTTT
>DASTVU010000406.1:0-16359 GCA_035758935.1 Pyrinomonadaceae bacterium
AACCCAGCGGACGACGATCAGCCGTTCGAGGAACTCATTGCCGCTGCAGGCATACGAGGTTTCGAAGTTCCAGCGACGATTCGCGGCGATAACATTCTTGTTGATGGCATTCGTCTGCCGTTTTCGAACGTTGGGAATCCTCCCGCGCCGGGCGGCTCGGCAAGCATCGCGGGGGGGACTGTTGGATTTGGACCAGGCGGAGTGCCGCCCGCTTCAGAATTTGTTCCGCAAACTGTCGGTGGAATCGGAGGCGAGGTGAGTCCGCGCTTCTTCCCGTTCATCGCCGGGACAGCACCGAGTAGCAATCCACTCACAGCCAGCGACGTGGGAACGATCATCACTCGTGCGGCCCAACAGGCAAACATCACGCGTGCCGCGATCAGGCAACCACTCGGCAGCAATGCACGCGTCACCATCGCCGTCGTCGACACAGCCGGAGTCGTGCTGGGAGTCTTCAGACAACAGGACGCGCCCGTCTTCGGCTTCGATGTCGCGGTGCAAAAAGCTCGAACGGCTGCCTTCCTCTCCAGTGCAAGCGCTGGAACCGCTTTGAGAACTGCCGGCTTTGGATCCTACGTTGATCGCGCCGCGGCTGATGGATTGCGATTGGACGGCACGGTTGCATTCAGTGACCGCGCGATCGGTTTTCTTCATCGTCCGTTTTTCCCGGACGGAATCAACGACACTGCGGCGGGACCTTTCAGCACTGCCCTGGCCGAGTGGAGTCCTTTCAATGTTGGGCTGCAACTCGATCTTATCAAGACAAACTTTCTGGCCTCGGTAGTTGGTCCACCTGTTCCCTGTACTTCAATTCCATCGCTGCCAAACGGAATTCAGATCTTCCCCGGCAGCGTGCCTTTGTATAAGAATGGTGTGCTGGTTGGCGCCATCGGCATTAGTGGCGATGGCGTCGATCAGGACGATCTCATTGCTGCTGCCGGCGCTAATGGCTTTTCGCCGCCTGCAGCCGTCCGTTCAGATCAAATCTTTGTGCGCGGCGTGCGTCTGCCGTTTTTGAAGTTTCCGCGTAGTCCAAATCTGTAAACAATGCGCGCTCCGAAACTCGTGTTCTTCGCGCTTTTGTTGATGGTGACGGTGGTGTTGGCCCAAAGCCAGCAGCCGCCGGCCAAGCAAACCGGTGTGCTCCGGCTGCGCGTGCGCGTCAAGGCTGACGACTCAGCACCGCTGCGAGGTCTCGCCCGTAAACGTTTCTTTCTTATTCCGGGAACAATCGAACAGAACCGCACGCTGATCGACGCGATCGAGCGCCAGACCTTGACGAGCCGCGACTGTTACTACCAGAAGATCGGAGCGAGCCCAGCTTTAATCGACTGGTTGAGAGCCGGCGACTGTGAGTCGGTTTACTGTCGAGGTGTTGAGCCGGATTTCGTGAGTGGACCAAAGGCCGTGCCTGAGTTTTCCACAGCTTTCGTTGCGAGCCAGAAAGAGTTTGGAAATGATGAAACGGCGCGGCAGTGGCTGACGACGAACCTCACTCCCGACGTGCGCGACGGTTTTTATCGAGCTCGACAGACTGTTCTCCAGACTCTGCTCAAGCAGGGTGGACCTGTGGTGCACTCGGTGATGACGGATCGCAACGGTACTGCCTATTTCACGGACCTTGGACCGGGAACGTATGTCTTATCAAATCTGATACCAACCGAGTTAGGGCAAACATTTGTGACGTGGAACTGTGAAGTGCAGGTCAAACCCGGAGATCTTGCGACCGAGAAGCCTTACCTCGTTTCTAATCGAAAAGACAGAAATGTGAAGTGCGTTGGCGTCGAGAAGCCCAAGCCAGTTTGTGCCACGGATTAACACGGATGACACGGATCAAAACACTTAGTGCTGTTTTCATTCTTCTTCTGATCTGCGTTCATCCGCGTTTATCCGCGGCTGATTATTCGAAATTCTCCCACGCCACACCGAAACATCAAGCAGCCTGCAATACCTGTCATAAAGTACCGACGAAAAACGCGACCGCTTATCCGGACATCAAGGATTACCCGGATCATGACGCGTGTGTCAGTTGTCACCGGCCGCAGTTTTTCAAAGGCGCGCGGCCTCCAATCTGTTCCGTTTGCCATTCCAAGACTTCACCGCGTGATGAGGTGCGATATGCGTTTCGAAATCCAACTTCGAAGCTGCAATTCACGACAGAGTTTCCGCACGACAGGCACCAGGACGTGATCGCTATGTTGCGGTTCTCACACGCACAGCAGAGCTACAACAACTGCACAATCTGTCACGCGTCACGGACCACGACCTTCAAGGCGTCGCCTACGAACCATTCGTCGTGTTTCAACTGCCATTGGAAAGCGCAACAGCCGGTCGCAACCGACTGCAAGGGCTGCCACAAGCTTGCGACTCCGTACGTGCACATCACTGAGCCAACGAGGATCTCGATCAAGTATCTGCACGAAGGTGGTGGTGAGAAAAAGCAACACGTTGCAGAGTGCACTACCTGTCACATCAACATCACCAAAGCCGCATCACTGAGAGGGCTGAAACCAGACGTGCCAATAACGGCGTGTACGGAATGTCACAACAAGGATGGTCTGAGACAGGATCTGAATAAGGAACTGGTGGCTCTTGATAAGAACCGGAATTTCACGTGCGTCTACTGTCACGCGCCAAACGTCGGTAACCTCGATCCACCTGCAAGCCACTATCTGATCGCGGAGCGTCCGCCACTCAAACGCAAGGACATCAAATGAAGATTTCTCCTGCAAAGGCGCAAAGGCGCAACGGAAAGTTCTCAATGCGAGTGCTTTCGTTGCGCCTTTGCGCCGTTGCGGGGGTAATTCTTCTTCTTCAAGCGGCGTCGGCACAGGATGCAAACCGCGACTACTCAAAGTTCCTTCACTCAAGCCAGCGCCACAGTTCCCTCACCTGCAACTCCTGTCACGAACGCACAGACAACTCAGCAACACCGCGCTTTCCGGGTCACAAAGCCTGCACTGATTGTCACCGCAGCCAGTTCACAACGCCACAAATACCGATGTGCACTATCTGCCACACTAACGTCAGCGGCAACAATCCACCGCTGAAAAATTTTCCCGCGGGCTTCAACGAACCATTCAACGTGAAGTTTGACCACGCGCAACACAATACCGGTGCGGCAAGGCCCCAGAGAGGTTGCGCCGGTTGCCATAGTTCGGCGATTAATCGAGGCGCCGGGTTATCGATTCCGGCGAATCTCGCAGCACACAACGGCTGCTACACCTGTCACACACCTTCAAGCAAATCTGCAGCAGGACGCGAGATCGCCTCCTGCGGCGTCTGTCACGATCAGAAATCGTATAGACCAACACCGACGAATTCGCGCTCGTATCGCTATGCCTTCAGCCACGCCGACCACGGTACGCGAGAGAAACTAGCCTGTAATGACTGTCACCGATTAACGGCCGGCGCGGCACAGACACGCCAGGTGAGTTCCCCCGCGCCATCCGAACACTTTGTGACAACACGCAGCACGACGTGTCTCACGTGTCACAACGGAAGAAGATCGTTCGGTGGGGATCTGGCATTCAAAGACTGCAAGCGCTGCCACACCGGCTCAACTTTCCGCATGCCCATGTAAGATTTTTTTGTGCCTTTTGGCTTTTTTGTGGCAAGATTTCCGTCATGAAAATACTAGTCGTTCTGTTTCTGGCCCTCTTCTCCCTCGGCCTGGTCGCACAGGAAAAAGAGAGCAAGACTCAACCCAAGGAAGTCGTGCTCTCCAAAGACAGCCAATCAGACAAGTATGGTGACGTACCTTTCAACCACGAGAACCACTCGATCAAGAAGTACAGCATCGACGGGCAGAGTGTGCTGACGTGTGTGGAGTGTCATCACACGGACCAGCCTCCGGCGAACCTGAAAGCGCCACTGAAAACTTCGGAGCGCGCAGTGGTGTTGACGACTGAATCGCTCGCGGCCGCTGATGCGAAGCCGGTGAAGAGTTGCCGTGCGTGTCACCTGCAGGCCGGTGACGATAGTGCGCCGATGCCGGCGATCCAATATCCAGATAAACCTGCACCCACAAAACTAAACAACGAAGTGGCCTATCATCTCAACTGCAATATCTGCCACGACAAAGCGATTGCTGCACGTCCGGTATTAAAAGGAAAAGTTCCGGGGTCAAACGACTGCATCCCCTGCCACAAACCAGCAGGTTAGCCACAAAAAGGCACAAAAAGCACATAAATAATGAGCGAAGACTCGGGAGTTCCCATGAGGGAATTTAACATTCGCACATTCAATAATCATTTTTGTGCTTTTTGTGCCTTTTTGTGGCTAAAGCATCGAGGTGTTCCAGCGTTTCGGATCAATCAGGTGCTGGACGTGGCATGAGGTGCAGTTAGGCTTGCCATCAGTCATGTGGCAATTGGCGCACGTCGTTCGTGGCGTGATTCGATCAGGCGGATCGAAAGAGTTGTGGCAGCTCGAGCACGAGAGTTTCCCTTCGGAGTTCCCTTTCATCCCCGGCGCAATGCGTACGCGCTGATCGTGTAACGCATGGAACTGGTTGCTACGCCATTTATCATCCGTGTCCGTCGATTGACGCGTCGTTCCGAGCTGACGTAAATCCCACTCCTCATCGTTGATCGACTTCGGACTCCACACACCGTTCACCACCGGATATCCAAACGTTCCGCCGTGAGGCGTTCCGACCTTGCGACCGTTGTAGAGTTTCTGATTGCTGTCCTTGTGACAGTGAGTACACGAATCGAGCGCACCTTTAGTCGCACTGAAATCCGCACCCTGGTGCTCAGCATGACAATCAACGCAGCCGATGCCCGCCGCCTCATGCGGCTTGATCATCGTCGACTTAAACGCCTCGGTCGTATGACACGCGGCACACCGCTGTTCCATGTGGCCCGTCAATGAATGACAACTCGTGCACGAGCCTGAATTGGGCGTGGTGGCAACAGCCGGAACAAGGCTGAGTTGCGTGAGTGTGTGAGCGTTCGAGATCGGCGCTGGTGCAAACGCACTCGTGTAGCGGTAGGCGGCCGCCACTGAAACCAGTCCAACGAGCAGCAGCGCCCAGGTAAAAACCGCCACGGGCCAACGCGACATCAAATCAGTCGTTGGAATCCAGTTGTACTGAGCCTTCCCCGCGCGCCGCCCACCTTTTGGAAACAGCGGCGATGGTCGCGCCATCTTGGCGACGTCACGCATTCTCTTGTCCCAAAAGATATCGAGCGCTTTCGTGCCCGCTATCGGCGCCGCACGCGGTTTCTTTGCTTTCCCCTCACCCGGCACAACCAGATTGTCGGTACTCAAGCCCGGATCGCTGACGTCGATCTCGGACAGCGTCATTCCAATCCGCAGCTCAACGCGAATCACGAGCGCTTCGTCAATCGAGTCGATCTGAAGTTGAAATGGTCCAACTTCAATGATGTCGCCGGCGGCGAGAGCTTCGTTCTCTTCGACCGGTTTGCCATTGAGGAGAACTGGATTCTTCGGACGCAGCGCGAAGAGATAGTAGTTACTTTCAAACTGCTTGATTCCCGCCTGTACACGCGACACAGCCGGGTGGTTCAGCAACACCTCACACTGCGGCAGCCGCCCAATCAGCAATCCCTCACTGATGATCGTCACCGGATCCAGCGGCAGATCGTCACGTATGATGCGGTACTTGTTCATCTGACGTTAAAGTAGCTCACCTGAACAATGTGGACCACCATCAGCGCGAGCATTATCGCAGTTGCACCGACGTGCATCGGGATCCAGAATTTGAGTAACCAGTGCAGTGCCAGCAACGCATCGACACGGCGCAAGGTTACAGCCGCCTCAACAGCAGAAATCAGAAGATCCCGCTCCTCGTCAGTCGTCAAACGCGTGGTCCGATCCTTGAACTCCTGCCGCGCCTGGGCCAACAGCGCCTTTAACTCTTCGCGACGCCAGATCTGCCGCCACAAAAATCCCCACGACAGGAACCGCGGATACACTCGATCGCTTAGCTCTTCCTTCAACCAACCATCGCTCTTCTCGTAAATCGATCGAATATCACTCCGCAACTCTTTCCGGCGCGCTTCGAGATCCTCAACCAGCAGCGGCTCGCCTTCAATACGGGTCATGATTCTCGGCGCTACGAAATAAGCGACGACTCCCACCAGGCCGGAAAGTATCGTCAGATCAAACGCGACATAGAGCAGAGTTGTGAGCAATCCTCCGGTGCGCGGACCGGCGTGAAACAAGAGTGCCACACCTGCGATCGCTCCGACGTACGCATGGGCCAACATCCAATATCTCAACGCACCCGCACGTCTGCGATAAATCTTCTTCCGAAACGGATACGACATCACGACAACAACGCCGACGAGTCCGACGAGCCCGGTAAGCCAACGCATTGTCAACCAAGTGCCTGCGATCACTGTGTCGAATCCGTATTTCGATAGACTCCACACAAGTGCTATGGCCGAAAGAATCGTTACCAGAGTTCCGCCGGCGTGCCATGCGCGTGCGAGCGGATCGCTTTTGTGAATGTTCCGCCCGACTGCGTGAGTTTGATCGCGAAAGACAAATCCCTGTGCCGAGCCAATCTCGCTGAAATACTCGATTGGATCGACACGCACGAGGGCTCCCGTCGGACAGTTCTCTTCGCACGAATACGCCTTGCGTTTCGCACCCGCCGGATTCATCGGTGTCGCCTCACAAAGATTGCACTTGATTGCGACCGGATCGTCGGAGGCTTCCGGAGTTACCGGACGATCATTTCTAAAGCTAAATGCGTTTCTTAGTTTTGAGGCGAAACTCGAGTCGGGTGGCGGCGACGTGCGGGCGACCATCGTGATCGCGTCGTAAGGACATTGTGTGGCGCAGTCGAAACAACCTATACACGTATTCGGATCGATATCGATCTGTCCGCGTGGATCGCGACCGATCGAGCCTGTCGGACAACCAGTCAAACATTCCGGATCCGCGCAATGCATGCAGACCTGTGGAACGAGAGCGTGCTGTAGACGCTTCTTGCCGATCGCTTTCGGCCGCTCGATCTGTATGCCTCTACGCAGCAGACGTGATTGACCGTGTACTTTGTGACATGCGAGCGAACAGTTACCACAACGGATACAAAGATCCATGTCCATGACGAGCACATTCGTGCCGTCAACGATTCCGGTCGCGATCTCTTCTTCGGCGGCTTTAAGCGCGTTCAGATCGGGAAGCGCTTCGATTGTGAGTGGCAGCGAACTGCCCACGCTTGAGAGCTTGGAAAAGGCGTCGATCAGTTCTTTGCGGAGCGCCGGGTCGGATGAGAACTTGTCGAGCGATACCTCGAGCACTTCCGTTCGTTGCATCATGCTGGCGCGGAATCCCCAAACAGCCGGTTGAGCAACTCCTTCAAGACCGAGACAGTTTCCGCCGCCAACGAAATCGACCCCGATCGATTCGTCCATTCCCAGTACAACCTCAGGCGAGGCCGCGTGAAACGGAACGCCATGAGAACGTCGCACCCAGCCGCTCTTGATCAGAATGAGCCGGTCTATGGGCGCGTTTTCCTGACACAACTCGTGGTTTTTGCCGTAGACCATGTAACGTGCTGTGCGGCCCAGTTCGGCAGTGAGTGCGGGGCTCAGAGGTTTGCCGCTGATGTGTGAGACGTCTTCGAGAACACGACCGACACCGTGCGTGCGATAAGTCTCGTCGAGAATGTTGCCGAAGGTTTGAAGTTTGCGCAGCAGGCGGAGTGCAGGGCGAGTGACTTCCAGCACGACTGCTGTTTGATTAGGTGGTACCGAAACTGTCGCGTTACGTTCGATGCCGGCGAGCAAAGCCATTTCGCCGAAGACCGAGCCCGGCTCCAGTTGACTTATCTTTTTCTGTCCGGTGGCGTCGCGAACGTAAACATCGAGTGCGCCCTCGACGGTGATATAGAAAGTGTTTCCACCCCACTCACCCTGGCGCATGATCTCTTCGCCTGCATCATAGGTGAGAAGACGGACGTACGGTCCGACGCGCTTACCATTCGCGTAATCGCGACCTTGAACTATGACTTCGAGATCCGTGGCATACTTCTGTTTGCCATTTTGTTCCTCGAAAAGTTCAGAGGTAAGAGCAAGATGCTGGACGGCTTCAACTACGCGACCCCGATCGGTAATTTCGCGTGGCATGTGATTGTTTATACTACACTCCTAAAGCCACAAAGAAGAAAAAATTGAGTTAGCCACAAAAAGGCACAAGAAGCACATAAACAGTAACTCTTTTTCATTTTGTGCTTTTTGTGCATTTTTGTGGCTAGTTCTTTTTGTGTGCCTCTTTGTGGCATACTCGCGAAGCAATGCTGCCAGAAAATCTTTTCGCGCTTCCACTTGAACAACAAATCGGACAGTTCCTATTTATCGGTCTTCCGGGTACCGAGATTGATGCCGAAACACGCGCCTTAATCGAGGAAGTTAAGCCCGGCGGTATCATTATCTTCGGACGCAACGTTGCTGGTCCAGAACAACTGCGATCGCTTCTCGACGGCGTTCGCGAAATGCTGCCGACACCGCCCCTGGTTGGTATCGATCAGGAAGGTGGTCTCGTCGATCGACTGCGACGCATCTTCACCCCGATGCCGTCAGCACGCACGATTCGCCAGCACGGCGATCTCGCGGCCGCACGCGCGCTCGGCAGAATCACCGGTGAAGTGCTGCGCATGCTCGGTTTCAACATCAACTTCGCGCCAGTGATGTCCATCATGACCGAGGATCGCGATCTGCTGTCGAATGGTCTCTATTCCAGATCCTTCGGACGCTCGCCCGGCGAAGTTCTCGGTTACACAACTGTTTACATGCGCGGCCTGCAGGGCACCGGCATCCTCGGCTGCTTGAAACATTTTCCAGGCATTGGCGCCGGCGAAGTCGATTCACATGAACAGATGCCGGTTGTGAAATTGTCTCACGACGACCTGATAGCACAGGATCTCGCGCCCTACATCGAACTTTTTCAGAGACGCGACGATCGCGTGCGCTGTGTGATGGTGAGTCACGGTGGATTTCCAAATATCGACATCAGAGAGGCAGTGACTGGTGGTTTGCTCGAGCCCGCCTCGCTCAACTACAACATCGTGACAAAACTGCTGCGCGAAGAACTCGGCTACAAGCATCTTGTCGTAACTGACGACCTGGAGATGGGCGCTATTTCGCGTCATTGTGAAATCGAAGACGCTGCGGTGCGCGCCTCGCTTGCGGGTGAAGACATGCTGCTCATCTGTGCCAGTCCCGACAAGATCCGGCGCGGTTATAGCGGGCTACTTGATGCTGCAGAAAAAGGCACGCTCTCTAAGGAACGGATCGGCGAGTCGCTCGAACGCATTGCAAAAACCAAGACCATCATTCAACCGCCATACCCGCTAGATCTGGAACGTTTCCAGGTATTGTCGGACGAAATACTTACACTCAATTCGAAGCTCAACTACACCTACGGAGGCACGATTAAGTGAGCAAGGGCAAGCTTATCCTGCTGGTTCTTATAGTTTCAGTGTTGCTCGTACCGCCCGCATGCCGGCGTCGCAGCGACATGTTTGTGATCGCGCTCGGTGACAACGTTCGCACCATCGATCCGATCGGGTCACCTTCAGTTGATGCGGCCAGCGAACGCGTGCGCACGCTGATCTTCAACAGCCTCGTCAAGAAAAATGAGAAGTTTGATTACACGGGTGAACTCGCTTCAGACCCCATCAAGCGCTCCGACGATGGGCTGACATACACGTTTACCCTTCGCGACGGCGTGAAGTTTCACGATGGCAAGGCGCTGACTTCCGAGGATGTGAAGTACACGCTCGATCTTGTTTTCAAGAGCGATTTCGCTAAGTCGGCGAGTTTTTATGAAGGAACAGGTGCTGACAAACATAGTTACATCAGAAGTGTTGAAGCGCCGGACGCAAAGACTGTTGTTGTGACGTTGATAAAACCCTGGGTTGGTTTGCTTTCGAATCTGGTTCCGGTTGCGATCATTCCCAGGGATAGTTACGAGTCGCAAAAAACGCATCCACTCGGAACTGGTCCATTCAAGTTTATTCGTTACGACAACACGCAGCAGGTTTGTGATGTCGAGGCATTCAACGAGTACTGGGAAGGCCCGCCGAAGCTGCCGGCGGTTCGCGTACGTGTTATCTCTGATATGAATGCACTCCAGGCGGAGTTGCAGGCGGGACGAGTTGATATCGCGCCGATGCCAACGAGTCTCTCACCGGATGCCGTTAAGCGACTCGAACAAGATCCGAATCTACAGGTGAAGGCGTTTCCCGGATCGAATGTCGTGCTGTTAACGCTCAATACGGCGTCACCGCCACTCGATAACGTCAAAGTGCGTCAGGCAATTGCTTATGCTGTCGACCGCGAAAGCCTCATCAAGAATCTGTTGCTTGGCTTTGGGACGATTGCGCATTCGATCATTCCGGAGGGGTCGTGGTCCTACTCTTCGGGTCAAACTTATTCGTTCGATCCAGGCAAAGCAAAGCAGTTGCTCGATGAGGCAGGATTTAGAGATCCCGATGGCGATGGACCAAAAATGCGTTTTAACGATAAGCCGATCGTTTACAAGCTCTCGGGCAGCAGCATCGCGGGACGACAATATGCGGGCGTCATTCAAAACTACCTGAAGGAAGTCGGAATTCCGGTTGAGATCCAGACGCCAGAACAGAACACGCTGTTTGATGAACTGCGGCGTGGTAACTTCCAGATCGCCTACACTCAATGGGTGGGCGGGAATCAGGATCCGATTTTCTACAAGGATCTGTTTGCGACTTCAGAGATTCCGACGCAGACGCGACCATCACGCAATCGCAGTCGCTACAGCAATGCCGAGCTCGATAAACTACTCGACGAGGCGGTGAACACGTTCGATCGTCAAAGAGGTCGTGAGCTTTACGTGCAGATTCAGGACATCGTCAGTCGTGAGGTGCCGATCTTTCCGCTCTGGTATCAATCAAATATCGTCATCGCGCGGAAGAACGTCCAAAACATTCAGGTGAATGCCAGCGGAGATTGGGGTTTTGTACGGAATTTAAGCCGCTGATAAACGCGGAAAAAATCCGGATTTTTATCCGTATTATCCGTGGCTAAAACTCGGTGATGGGGAGCGAGGCCGTGGCGGCCAGCGGCGGCGTGACGCCAGCACTCAAATAATCCCACGCAGCGAGGCCGATCATAGCCGCGTTATCCGTGGACCACTTCAACGGCGGCAGACAAAGCTTCACTCCCATGCGGTGGCACAGTTCTGTGGTTCCCTCACGCAATTGCGGGCTTGCGGCAACACCTCCGACAACCACCAGGCACTCGGCCGGATAAGCCTCCAGCGCACGCCTACACTTCGTGATCATGATTTCCATGCACGCACTCACAAACGATGCCGCAACGTCTGCATGGTGCACGTCCGGATTTTTGTCGAGGAACCTCCCGACCGCCGACTTCAATCCTGAAAACGAAAACTCGAAACCTTCATTCAACATCGGTCGCGGAAACGGAATTGACGGCGTTCCCGTCTTGGCAAGTTTGTCGACCGCAGGACCACCCGGAAAACCGAGGCCCAGGAGTCGCGCGACTTTGTCATAAGCTTCACCTACCGAGTCATCGCGCGTCGATCCAAGGAGCTGAATCGCAGTCAGACTTTCCATCCGCGCAAGAAATGTATGTCCGCCGGAAACAAGCAAGACGATGGCAGGCAGTTCCACACGTCGCTCGACCAGGTCCGCACTGCGCAGATGACCACGCAGGTGATTGATACCAATCACGGGCACATTCCAGCCGAGACCCAAACCCGCGGCAGTGTTCACGCCTACGATCAGTGATCCAATCAATCCGGGACCTCTGGTTACACCGATCGCTTTTAAATCAGGACCTTTGACATTGGCCTCTTCAAGCGCGCGCTCGATAGTCGGAACGACCGTTAACGCATGGGCGCGACTCGCAAACTCCGGATATACGCCACCCCAACGCGAATGGATATGCGTTTGGCTGGCGATGATTGAAGAAAGAACATTTCCGTCGCGATCGACGACCGCAGCAGCGGTGTCGTCGCATGATGACTCAATTCCCAGTATGACGTCTTTACTCATGATAAATGCTTTAAAACTTCTGACTCCGGTACAACACCCAGACGTTCGATCACAGGCGGATCCACTCTGCAGTTAACCAGGGTCGACGCTGTAGTACGAAGCGTTCCCCCATCGATCGACAGATCCGGCGCGCCATCAAGCTGTTCCAGAATCTCCGCCACATTGTCGGGAGTTCCGGCGCTGTGCGCATTGGCGCTTGTTACAAGTAAAGGTCCAGCTTCGCGTAGGACTGCCAACAGCCGCTCGTCATTCGGTATCCGTACAGCCGCTTCCTCTCGGCCTTCAAGCCATGCCGGTCTGTAGTCCGAACGAAACCCGAGCGCGAGCGTCAAACTTCCCGGAATCAATGGTGACCTCAACAATCGCCTCGCCGACTCACTAATCTCAAAACCCAACGGTTCAAGCTCAGCATCGGACCAGACCATGATCGGAAGATTCACATTCCTCGGCCTGCGCTTGAGTGCAAACAATCGGTCAATCGACTTGTCGAAATTTGGACTCACCGCGAGTCCGTAAACCGTGTCTGTCGGCAGCAACACCACACCACCTTTCGCCAAACACTCAACAATCTCTTCGACCTCACTCATAGAAAACATTTGACTGATCGTTCAAAGCTTCGACCTGTACTGTTGAACGATTTCCGTCCTTCCAGGCCTGATGAGCCAACCTCAACAACACCCGCGCGTCGGGATTCTCGATACCCGTATCAACAACTCTAGCCTCTTTCAGCAACGCCGTTAGCTTATGCCGAATTCTTCCCGCCACAGCGACTTCCGCAAATTCGCCGTTAACCTTCGCGAACGCTTCGTGCAAGGGTCCGAACCGCATAATCTCAACAGAGTCACCCCTGATCAAGCCGACGTATGCATTGTCGTTCGAGGCCGGTACCGCGCAAATGACAGGCAAATCCGTGGCGTCTCTCGTTTGCGCCGCGATGATCTCGAACCAGTTAAACGGATAAATGCTGACCTTCAAACTGAACGCCAACGCATTCACAAACGAAATCCCCGCACGCACAAATGTGAGCGAGCCCGGCCCGATATTGATCGTAATACCTTTGATCTCACTCGCAGGCGCACCAATGCGTTCAAGCCCACACGAAAGCAACGCACTCAACGTTCTGAACGGCAACTCACACTTGTCTACCGCCGAGTCAAAAATCGCTTCGCCATCGCGTCCAATCACAACGCGATATTCATTCGACGACGACTCAACTGCCACTAACAAATTCATATCTGCAATTGCGTCCTTAAACTAGCGAGCACTGGCTGCCAACGCTCCGCCGCAGCAGAGAAAGTCAAATGACGCCAATTATCCTGATTCTCAATGAACTCAAAATCGATTGTGAGCGCATTTGGAAAGTCCTCCTCAACTATGTCGCCCCACTCGACAGCCGTAATACTCTCAGCAATGTATTCTTCGAGCGCAAGGTCGCGAAACTCAGCCACACTCGAAAGCCGGTAAGCATCGATATGCAGGAATGTTCCAGCCGGCAGCGGATAAAACTGTGCGATAGTAAAAGTCGGACTGGTCACTTCAGCGGTGGATCCAAGCGCAGCAACAAGCTCCTGAACAAACGCAGTCTTTCCTCCCGCCAACGCACCCTTGAGCAAGATCGAATCGCCCGGACGTAACCGCGGCGCGAGCAGGCCCGCCACACGCGCAGTCTCTTCCCTACCCTTACAAATCACAGAAAACGTATTCATGCCTGTTAGGGTTGTTTCCAGTTGGTGTCCAGACGTGTCTTTTTCAGGCTCGGCGCATCCAGCACGTTCGCATCAAACCCGGAAACGTATGGCTTGACCAGCGAATACGACGACGCAAAATAAATCGGCACTGCCTTCAGATCCTTCAATGCCTGCGCCTCACTCTCAACCGCAACAGTTGGTTCGGGCGACGGGCTGGGACGTGCGCTACCCTCAGGCACCGGCGGCGCGCTCGGCAACACATGCACATCGCGTTCGAACAACATTCGGAGATTCACCAGTTCGCTCGTTGTCTGCATCACGATGCCACGGCGCACAATGTCGTAATCGCCTGCTTTGATTCCGGCTTCGTACTCGTCCCAGTTTCGGACCACGATCTCCGTTTCGATGTTCAGTGTCGCGCGCCACATCGCAGCAATCGACTGTGCCACGATGCGCTGCTGCTCGTTACGATTGATCAAGAGTCGTATCACCGGAAAGCCTTCACCGTTTGGATAACCGGCCTCTTCTAGAAGGGCTCTTGCTTTATTGACGTCGTATTCGAGTAGCTCCGCTTTGTCGACCACGGGCTTTTCACCCGACATCGCATCCGGAAGAAACGTTCCGGCTGGTTCGGTCGAGCCACCCAGATCGTCGCGGCTGATGCGTTCGCGATCGATCGCGAGCGCAAGTGCTTCGCGAACTCTCACATCGTCAAATGGTTCATGCGACGTATTGAACGCGTAGTAAGTCAAGGCGCCGAAGGTCCCGCGATGAAAGTCCTTGTACGGAGCCAGCAGCTTCAGCGCGAGCGGCTCGAACGGTGCGTTTGTGATCGCGTCGATCTCACCGGCTCGGTAAGCACTCAGAGCGTCTTCCGCATTTCCAGTGTTCACAAACGTCACTCGGTCGAGTGCGACGGAAGAGTCATCCCAATAGGTTTTGGCACGTTCGAGTTGGACACGATCCTTCTCCGCCGCTGACAGATGAAAAGCGCCGTTCGAGATCAGCTCGTGCGACTCGAGACGGTTCGTGCTTTCCGCTGTTGCAATCTTGACGGGACGAAACACAGGATGAGCGACGAGCGCGGGAAAGCCGCTGTCTGCTCGCTGGAGCGTCACCTGCAAAACGTGTTCGCTGATCGCGCGTGCACCAAACGTGTGTGGTTCGGAGACGCTCGGAGTTGCGCCTTCGATGTTCGCGAGCAGTTCCGTGTGTGGCGCAAGTGGTCCAATCTTGAGGGTGCGCTCCCAGGAACGGACGAAATCCTGCGCGGTTACATTCTCGCCGTTAGACCAGCGCGCGTTGTTGCGGAGGTAAAAGGTCCAAACACGCCCATCGTTCGACGACTCCCAGCGAGTTGCAACTGCGGGAACAGGCGCGAGTGTCTTTGGATCGAAGTCGGTCAGTCCTTCGAAGAGTGCTCGGACAGCGTCAGTGTCTGGTGGCGCCGCTGCAAATGCAGGATCGAATGTTTGCGGTAGTCCTCCGTTGCTCCAGCGAAATTCCTGTGCTGGGGGCGGCACGACTTTGCCGTAATAAGTCGACGGCTCCACCGTGCTGAAGCAGCCTGTGTGAACCAGGCACAGCGCGAGCAGCAGTGAGCAAATGCACGAGAAAGGTTTTTTAGCCACGGATGACACGGGTTAATTGGTTATAAACTTCGACGGTTCGAGCCCTGGTGAGATCAAATCCATCCGAAGTATCAATCAAATAATCTGCAAACTTCTGTTTCTCTTCCTGCGGCATCTGTGAATTGATTCGCCGCAGCGCTTCATCGCGTGAGAGCTTGTCACGCAGCATCAGTCGTTCAAGTTGCACTTCCGGCCGGCAGTGGACCACGATCAGTTTATCAAAACGCTTGTAACCACCTGATTCAATCATCAGTGCCGCGTCGACGATCCCGATGCCGTCGGGATCCTCCGCTTCCCATCCGTTCAAGATTTCATCCTGGCGAGCGATAATGAACGGGTGAAGGATGTGATTCAGGCGTTCACGTTCGCTCTGATCAGTGAAAATCCGCGCCCCTAGCCGTTTTCGGTCAAGCGTTCCATCCGTGTTAAGAACATCTTCGCCGAATGTACCCGTCAGCGCTTTCAAACCCGGCGTGCCCGGCATCACAACCTCACGCGCTGTTTGATCTGCGTCTAAAACGCGACATCCCAACTCAACAAAGACCGATGTCACGAATGATTTACCAACACCGATCGATCCTGTCAGTCCAACCCGTAACATAGATCACTGTCGTCTCAACTTCGCCGCTTTCAACGTGTTCTTCATCAACATCGCCACGGTTAACAGGCCCACACCACCCGGCACCGGAGTCAATAAACCTGCCACTTCCGCGGCTTCCGCTGGATTCACGTCGCCAACCAGGGTCGCGCCGCGTTTTTCTACCACTTCGAGACGCTTCTCGGCTTCGCTGCCAAACAACATGCGAACTTCTTCAGGGTCAGAAACTCGATTCATACCAACGTCGATCACCGTGGCGCCCGGCTTAATGTGTTCGCCCCGGATGAATCCTGCCCGCCCGATCGCGACAACCAGCAAGTCTGCCGTCCGTGTTACCGCAGCGAGATCGCGCGTCCGCGAGTGACAAATCGTCACGGTCGCATCACGCTGCAAGAGCAGTTGCGCCAT
>DASTVU010000407.1:0-4732 GCA_035758935.1 Pyrinomonadaceae bacterium
GCGTTCAAGTCCATCAACTCTTATATTGAAAAAGGGAAGAGTGAAGGTGGTCGTGTTGTGGCCGGAGGTGGTTCGGATGGCGAGCAGGGATTCTTCATCGAACCGACTGTGATTGCAGACGTGAAGCCTGGCGCCACGATCGAGCAGGAAGAGATCTTTGGACCCGTGCTCGCCGTGATCAAGGCAGAGAATTACGACGATGCACTCAAGATCGCGAACGACACTCAGTTTGGTCTAACTGGCGCGGTCTATAGCAGCGACGAAGCAAAGCTGCATCGCGCGCGCAAAGAGTTTCATGTCGGCAATCTGTATCTGAATCGTAAGTGCACTGGCGCGCTCGTCGGTGTGCATCCGTTCGGCGGTTTCAACATGTCCGGCACTGACTCGAAGGCAGGTGGACGCGATTACCTGCTGTTATTCCTGCAAGCGAAGGTTGCTTCAGAAAGAGTTGGAGCCACTAAAACAGCCGAGGCAGGAACGGCCACGGATTAATACGGATGGCACGGATAGTTTTTATGGGGACACCTCAGGCTGCCGTGCCAACCTTGCGGCAGTGTGTTGCTGACGGCCATGAAGTGGTGGCTGTGTGGACCCAACCGGATAAGCCGTCCGGACGCGGCAACAAAGTAAGTTTTTCGCCCGTTAAAGAATTTGCACTCTCACAAGGTCTCAGTGTGTTTCAGCCTGCACGGATCAAGAACGACGAGGCGAAGCAACTGTTTTCCTCACACGACGCTGACATCGCGGTGGTAGTCGCTTACGGGCGTATCCTGCCGGAAGAGTTTCTGCGTGCGCCACGTCGCGGATGTATCAACGTTCATTTCTCGTTGCTGCCGTTATACCGTGGCGCCGCACCGGCGAATTGGGCGATTGTCAACGGTGAGATTGAGACGGGCGTAACGACGATGTTCATCGAACCCACCCTCGATACTGGTCCCATACTTCTGCAAAGCAAAACCGAGATCGGCGCAAAAGAAACCGCGCCGGAGTTAATGGGGCGCCTTGCGGAGATTGGCGCCGACCTTCTTGGTGAGACTCTCGTACGTCTGCACGATCTCACGCCTCGTCCGCAGCACGATCGCGATGCCACATTCGCTCCGATATTGACGAAGGAAGATGGGTTGATTGATTGGTCTGAGAGTGCGTTTGCGATCGAGCGTCGCGTGCGTGGGTTTCAGCCGTGGCCGAATGCTCACACCAGTTTCAACTCGAAAGGTTTGACTATTTGGAGCGCCGAGCCGTTGGCAAGTTCGCATCCCGAAGCCGCGCCGGGCGCAGTAATCGTTGCTCACGGAACCGATCTAACCGTCAATTGCGGTGAAGGGACAGCGTTGCGTGTGATTGAAGTTCAGCCGGAAGCCCGCAAGCGACTCTCGGCGCGCGACTTTCTCAACGGCACACATTTGAAAGTTGGCGAGCGCTTTGGCTAAGCCGTCGAAAGAGATCTCACCGGCGCGATTTGCTGCCTTCAAGATCCTGAAGCAGGTGGAAACAGGCGCGTTTTCCTCAATTCTTCTGGCTGCGGAAGAACCGCATCTGCTACCCGCCGATCGCGCACTCTGTCATGATCTGGTCCTTGGTGTGTTGCGCTGGCAACTACTACTCGACAAGATCCTCGAACACTTCTCTAAACGTGCAATTGAAAGTTTGGATCCGCCGGTGCGCATCGCGCTGCGACTCGGTCTCTATCAGCTTCGTTACCTGACACGCATACCTGCTTCTGCGGCAGTCAATGAATCTGTCAGCCTCGTTCGCGCCGCACGTTTGAGTTCGGCGACGGCGCTGGTTAACGCCGTGCTGAGACGTGCGACACGAGAAGCTGAATATGATCCTGCGACAGAAGTTTCAGACTCGATTGAGAAGATCGCGATTCAAAGTTCGCATCCGATTTGGTTGATCGATCGTTGGGCGCAGGCGTTTGGTCTCGATCAGGCTGAGTCGTTTGCGAATGCTAACAACCTGATGCCGCCAACGGCTTTTCGTGTTGTGGCGAATCGAGCGAACCAGGCTGAAGTCCTGTCAAAACTTAGCGCGGTTGGCGCAACAGTTGAATCGTCAGACATTGTCGATGAGGCGTGGCGTGTTTCGGGTGCGACGTCACTACTCCGAGAGTTGAGCGCCGCCGGTCAGATTTATCTGCAGGACGAAGCGTCACAGCTTGTCGCACGGGAGTTGGACGTGAAGCCTAATGAGCGAGTGCTCGATTTGTGTGCTGCGCCCGGTGGAAAGACGACGTTGATGGCTGATCGAAGTGAAGATCGCGCGTTCATTGTTGCTGCTGATATTTCAGCGACACGAATGGCGACGGTTGTGAACACGATGCGTTTGCACGAACTCAAGAGCATTAAGCCTACTCTCGTCGATGCGGTCGAATCGTTGCCGTTTGTCGAGGGTAGTTTTGACAGAGTTCTGGTTGATGCGCCGTGTTCGGGTACAGGCACGTTGCGGCGCAATCCGGAAATTCGATGGCGTCTGACGCCCGTGGATATCGTCAAGCTCGCCGAGCAGCAAAAACAGATTCTGCGGCGAGCCGTGGAAATGGTGAAACCCGGTGGTCGGCTGGTCTATTCGACTTGTTCAGTTGAGCCCGAGGAGAATGAGGAAGTGATTGAGGAAGTTCTCGTTCCCGACACACGATTCGAGCTTTTGAAAACAACGCGAACATGGCCACAGCGCGAGGGCTGCGATGGATTCTTTATTTCGATCTTTCAACGTAGATTGAACGCCTCCTTGGAGTGCGGTGACTTGTCACCGCTTTGGTAAAAATACCAAAGCGCCAACAAGTTGGCGCACTCCAAGGAGGCACGCCTTGCTCCCCGATCAAGCGGGTGCTAGACTTCGCAACTTGGTGAGTGTAGTTGCCAGAATTACGTCAATCTTCCGCAGTATCGCTATCGTTATCGCGATCGCGGTGGTTTTTCTTTTTGGAGTAGCGACCACCGTATATCTATCTCTGCGTAGTCCGGAAGTTAAAGTTCCGGATGTTGTCGGTAAGGATCGATTTGAAGCGGAGCGAATTCTGGCTGAAGCGGATTTGAAGTTTCGCGTCCGTGCGTCCAGACCCAGCAATCAGCCAAAGGACACGGTTTTATTCCAGTTGCCTCGTCCCGGTGAAGTTGTGAAAACCGGTCAAACCGTGGCGATGGATATCAGTCGCGCTACTAAAGAAGGCGAGACACCTGAGAGCGTAACACCTGACGAACCAAGCGAGAATCGCAACACCAATTCCGCGGCAAATAACAACGAGAACAAACCGAAGAGACCGCGGCCCAGGAATACAAACGAAAACGCAAACGGCAACGCCAACGCGAACGGCAATACGAATAGACCAGCTACTAACGTGAACCGGGCTAACGTCAACGCCGTCCCGAACGTGAATGCCACTCCCCGAAGTAACGTGAATCGCCCGGATCAGCGGAACGCAAATACGCGACCGGCGGCAGTGAATGAGAATAAACGTCCGGTGGTTCCTCGGCCCACACCAAATCGTGAATAGTGAATCGTGACTAGAGATCGGAACATCGAGATCGCGCCCTCGATCCTTTCGGCAGACTTTTCCTGTTTGGGAGATCAGATCAAAGCCGTCGAACGCGGTGGTGCAGGTGTGCTGCACGTCGACGTGATGGACGGACATTTCGTGCCGAATATCACCGTGGGTTTGCCGGTGGTTAAGTCACTCGCGGGTTTTACTCGTTTGCCGATAGATGCCCACTTGATGATTTCAGAACCCGGCAGGTATGCGACGCAGTTTGTGAGCGCTGGAGCGCAAATGGTCTCGGTTCACGTCGAAGCCGACGCACACCTGCATCGAACGCTTATGGCGATCAGGGACGCAGGCGCGCAGGCTGGCGTCGTCCTGAATCCCTCGACACCGGTTGTTTCAGTCGAGGAAGCATTACAGTTTGCGGACTATGTTCTGGTAATGTCTGTTAATCCTGGTTTCGGTGGCCAGAAGTTTATTCCGCAGTCAATCGACAAGGTAAAGCGACTGCGCCACATGATCGAAGAGCGTCAATTGAACGTGCGCATCGAGATTGATGGCGGAATCGACCGGAAAAACATCGAAACCGTAGTTGCCGCCGGCGCCGAGATTATCGTGGCCGGATCGGCCATTTTTGGTACACCCGACGCGGAAGCCGCAGTCAAAGAACTTCGGAATGCAACGGTCCAATGGGTCTAAGTATTGCCAATTGCCGATTTCTAATTGCCAATTTGATTAAAATCGGCAATCGGCAATTGGAAATTGGCAATCTTCAAAGCTTGAGCAAACCGGATGACCGGGAATTGAATCCGAATAGCCGTTAGTCTCTTAACCCGCACCAAGACAAGTTTTTGCTGGAGGTTTGATCTTATGAAGTCTCGCTTGTTTATTTTGGCAGTTTTCTGTGCCCTCGTTTTTGGACTTCCAAATGCTGGATTTGCCCAAAAACCCGGTGGCCAGACTGAACTGTCCACCAACCAAAGGCTAGACGTCATGGACTCAAAACTCGACTTGATGCGCCGCTCGCTGAGCAGTGCCGTCAAAGCGATGGAGGGTAAGAACCCGGACAAGGATAAGAAGGCGAACGCCGACGATCCGGTAGTCCGTTTGAAGGGACTTCAGAAGGATGTTTCCTCACTGGCTTCCGAAGTCAACGATATCCGGTCCAAGAACGACAAGGCTGAGAAGTTTGATGCGACCGCGCTGGATCGTCTTGAGGCTTCAGTCGCCGAATTGAATACGCGCGTTGAC
>DASTVU010000408.1:0-4048 GCA_035758935.1 Pyrinomonadaceae bacterium
TGGGCGAATAACCGTGGAATTACAGATCGACCCGACGCTACCGAGTTACGGTACTGACCTCCTCCAAGCGTAAACCTTGAGGCAAAGTCGTCTCGGCTCAACCAAAAGTTGGAGACAAAGTTCAACGCTTCGGCTGGTGACCATCCAAACCAGTGGTGTTACTTTCGTGCGACTTTCTTAGTCGTTCAATTTCACAGCTCGTCCGTTAATCGCGATACAGCCGAGCGCGAATGCGATTATCCAAACTACAAACCGGTCACGGCATTCGGCAAAAATTTTTGCTGGGATTGACGACTGTCCTCACGCTCTCTGAGCCTTTCGATGTCGTCAAGACGTTTACTTATCGTCCCGAATACTTCGGCAAACACTTCTGCGATCTCGGCCACGATCTACTGCGTGGCCCTTCCGAATGGACCATCGGTGAGCGAGAGCTGTTTGGCGCATTCACCGCGAGTCTGAACCAGTGTCTCTTTTGAACCAAAGCTCACCGCGCGGTCGCGTGGACGCTCCTTGGTCCTCAATTAACAGGTGAGATATTTGCGGATTGGCGGAACGCCAGGATCGATGAGCGTCTCCGTGCGACTTTAATCTTTCTGGAGAAAGTTACGCTTTCGCCGAGCCAGCTCGGCGCCGAGGATCTTGCGAGTACTCGCAGAGCCGGTGTGAGCGATCGCGCGATTCTCGATGCGACCTACATTTGTGTGGGCTTCAACATCATCACGCGAATAGCGGATGCGCTTGGTTTTAAGATTCCCGCTGAGGACCTATTCGTTAGAGCGGCAAAGCTGCTAAAGATCTTTGGTTATAGACGACTTAGTGGTTTCTGGACTTCTGGTTCTAAAAGGCACGATCCTCACGCGAAAAAGATTGAACGTCTTCGACACGCCGTTCTCTCAGGTCCAGGCTCGCTACCACCGCATGTACGCCAGGCAATCAGCGAAGGCGCCAGACTCTCCGGAGCTCTGGAAATTTTTGTCCAGAAGCTCGTCGCGGAAGCCTCTACTCTCACTGACGACGATATAGCCGAGCTTCATCGAGCCCACTACACAGACGATCAGATCTTTGAAGCAATTGTAAGCGCCGCCGTGGGCGCTGGTTTGTTCCGCCTCGAAACTGTGCTGAATCTTCTTCGTTCAAACGACGTTGAGACGTTCAGTGAGGCTGACACACCCTTGAAAGAGCTTGCCATCGGCGTCTAAAAAAAAAGGCAAAAGGCATTTCGCCCTTTGCCTTCCCAGCAATAATTTCCGTATCTAGTTATTCCGGTTGCCGGGTGATGCGTTGCTATTCGGACTGCTATTCGCGTTGTTCGCGTTGATGGGACGAACACCGGAAGTGTTCTGATTCCCATTATTGTTTTGCACAACGCCGACATTCGCCGGTGCAGTGTTCGAGTTCAGGTTCGAATTGCCGTTCGCGGTATTACTGTTGGATGTGGTGCTATTGCAACCTGCCAGTCCAACCACCGCAAGCAGACACATAACTACTAAAGTTCGCTTCATCGTATCCCTTTCTTCGAGGCGCTCGTTTAGCGGTAAACTTCTTCGCCGCGATTTTTCTTCCAATCTTCCTCGAAGTAAGTAGCGTCTTCAGGGTTACGTGGTGTTACGCCCATCATGATTCCGCCCCGCTTGATTCCGTCTTCGTATTTCTTGACGCGTTCCTCTGGTATTCCTGCACCGACGAGAGCGCCTATCAATCCACCGGTCGCGCCGCCCGCTCCGGCTCCGGCCAATCCGGCTGCGATTGGACCAGCAATAAGTAACCCGAGTCCTGGTAATGCTAACGTGGTTCCGATTGCGGCGATCGCTGCCAACGTCGCTCCTACTGCGCCACCGATCGCTGCACCAGTGCCGGCACCTTCAAGTGCCTTACTGCCGAGTTCAGTTTCACGGCCGTCGTCTGTGAAATGTTTCTTTCGTGTTTCGTCGGACATAACGAGATTGATGTCATCCTGTCCGTAACCTCGTTCGACCATAGAACCGTATGCGCGCTCTGCGCTCTCCCTGTCTGGGAATAGTCCGGTGACCATGCCTGACTGTGCTGTTCTTGATGCTGCTGATTCTGTCATATATCTCCCTTTGACTAATTAAGTGAATGAATGTCTTGTTTCTACGTCACCGTGTTTAGCGCGCAGTTCTACTTGTGCAACTTTGGAGCCGAGCGATTACGGCATTGAAATTAGGAGACGACGCTCTAGCGTCGCCTTAGAAGAAGAAACAGAACCGCAACAACCAGAAGAAGTCCAAGTGTTCCCGGCCAGATAAACCATCCGCGCCCGCTGCTATAACCTCCCGCGACCACGCACCCTGACGAGAAGAGAAGAAGTAATGTGATAATGCTTAACTGTTTCATTTGCTACCCCCAGCTAGTTCGTTTTCCCGCGCTTCGATTGCTCGAACGCTTTCAATTGAAGGTTGCAGCAAGTTCGGTGCCTGATGTGGCACGGTGAGGGATTAGTTATTTTGGCTTGCGCTCGGAAGGGATCAACGAATCGTGGATGTGGATGGCAGCCATTGCGCCTTCGGCTGCTGCAACGATGGCCAACTGGGAGTTTGGTGTGATGTCGCCGGCGGCGTAGACTCCTTCAACACTCGTTTGTCGCGTCTGATCGACCCACACTAAACCACAATCCTCATCGAGCTTGCAGCCGAGCATTTCGTGCAGATTGCTTGCGGGTTGAGTTCCGAGATTGAAGAAAAGCGCGTCGCACTCCAACGCGTCGCCATCACTGAGTAATATTCGTCGTAATTGCTTCGACTCCAAGTCCCCATCCAGTGCCCTAATGCTTTGATCTCGCACGCTAATCTTGAAAGCGGCGAGTTTGGCACGATCGTCTTTACTCAGACCATCTTTATCCTCAGTGACTAGCGTTATCTTGTTGGTCCAGGTCAGCAAACCTAACGCGAATCCAACTGTCTTCGTGCCAGTTCCAAGCACAGCAATTCGCTTATCGATGCATTCGTAACCATCACAGTCGGGGCAGTGATGAACGCTGACGCCGTAGAAGTCGCGAAAGCCTGGGCAGTCGGGTGTTACATCACGCAGTCCAGTTGCAAGTAAGACACGCCGAGCATCGAATGTGTTGGAATCTTGATTTCCGTTGCCAGTGTAGACGCGGAATTGTTTGTTTGAGAGTCGCTCAATTCCGGTAACGCAACCTTCGACGATCAGTCCGCCATGAGTTGTGACTTCGTCGCGTCCGCGTGCTAAGAGCTCAGCAGGAGAGATTCCGTGATGACCCAGGAAACCATGAACGCCGTGGGCATATTCGTTACGCGGACTGTTGTGGTGAAAGGTCAGTGTACGACGCCGGTAGCGAGCGAGAAATAGCGACGCAGAAAGGCCCGCTGGTCCGGCGCCTACAACAATGCAATCTAGGCTATCGAAACTCACTGTCCAGTCGACTTCATAATTCCAAAAGCTAAACCCGAGTGCGGCCTTTGACCAATCTGTAAAGAGCTAACAGTACGATGGCCCCAACGACTGCCAGAACGAGACTCATTAAAAACCCCGGTTGGCTCAAATCGCCAGTGTCATTAACAGTACGTCCGTAGCCGAATAAGGCTTGGCCGACAAAACCGCCGATGATGGCGCCGGCGATGCCGAGGAGTATCGTGACTATGGCCCCACCGGGATCCCTTCCTGGCATGATGGCTTTGGCAATCAGCCCTGCAATTAGTCCGAATATTATCCATCCGATTATCGCGATCATCCTTTTGCTCCTTTGAACTCTTTATCTAGAACGGTTTAAGAAATCGTCTGTACGATTTCCGCGTGATCTAAGCCACGGAGACAACTAATGCAAGAAGCAAACCACGCTCGTGACGGTGAGAACCAAAAACACTGTTTCGTAACCTGGTACCAAGGACTTCATGATCCTTTTTGCGTATTTTCCAGGCTGGTCATTTCGATGACATATCTTAAACGAGCAAAGGGGTAGGTAGATGAGTGCAACGATGTCGAAGACGATTTTTGTGGAAGATGAAGCGCAGAAACATTCCGAAGGTTCGGTGGCGAAGTCCATCGAACAACAAACAGCTAAACT
>DASTVU010000409.1:0-12815 GCA_035758935.1 Pyrinomonadaceae bacterium
CCGATTGGACCGAGATCGAGATTGAGATCTTCATCAGCTAATCCGAACTGAGATTTCAGCTCCTGGAGTTTCGCCTCCAACTTCATAAGCGCCAGGCCTAGTTCTTCGATCTGTTCAGGTGAGAGATCCCCGCCCTCCATGCGGCGGACCGCCTGTTTCTCCAACAGACGGCGGATGAACTCGATCAAAGTCAGTACCAGCTTTGCCAAGCCCTGTTCGACACTCTCCGCGTCGATATTGATTCTTGACGGCAGAGTGTCGGTGACACAACGCAACTGTTCGACAACCTTCTCCACGTGCGAAGTGTCAGACTCCAGCTCAACTGATTGGGGGTTTTCGGGGGAAAACGTCATCAGCTTACTCCGAACTGTGATGGAAACTCAAGCTCAATGTTTGCAAAACTATACGGCGGCCAGGGTCCGCTCACCTCCAACTGCAACTCAGGCCGTTTCTCGCGGAGTTTCTGCACTTTTTCTCGATATTCCTTTATTTTCGAGCTTTCGACGAGGTGAAATACCTTGGCCAACCCGGGCTTTCCGGACGGAAGGACACCGAGTTTTTCATCTTTTATCAGGCTGCCAAGCTCTGTACGCAGGAGAGCCGATAATTCTGCACGCTCGGCCGCGGGTAATTCATCACCAAGGAGTTCCAGTCGCTTTTCCCTTAGAAATGCGGTTCCGGGGCCTACCTCCCGATCTGACTTTGTTGTGGCGGAGACCGAACTATGCCAGGTAGTTTTCAGGTCCATTTCCACACAACCGCGCAGGTGCGCGAGTTTGTTCGCAATCGCGGTCTTGTTAGTCGTTATGAAGCTTTGGAGTTGTTGTTCCGTTGCAAGGGTTCCAAACCGAAATGGCATTGGCGTTGTTCGAGTTAAGACACTACGAACCACTGCAGCGTGGGCAAGCATATTCTCCTGAGTCACGGGGACCGCCTCACAATCGCTGACCAGCACCGAAACATCTCCTATCTTCAGCACGCGAACGGCCGCTCCCGAAACGCCGGATATGGAGTTGTCAAACGTGTCGACGTCAGCACAAAGACAGTAGGTGTATAGCTTCATTCTGGTTTACGTTTGCGCACCACTTCGTTTGCAGTCTCGACCGAGCTAACCAGAACATTCAACCCGACGAAGATCAGATCGATATCCGCGACGGAGATCGTGATCTCGCCCGCGATCACGAGCCCGCGATTGAGAACATGATCGAGCGTTTCCAGAAGCGAGACGTCCGTGTTCTCAAACTCTTCACTCACAATGATCTGATCAAAGTCTGCCATGTTTTTTACGATTCATATTACGATTCATACTTGGACACAGTCAGTACCGTCCGCGGTAGCGGATGGGTGCGCCGCAGGCAGTCAAAGCATAAGGACGCAAGGCTGCGCACCCATCCGCTACCGCGGACGGTACTAACTGTGTCCTAGTCGAGTTCCTGATCATCCTGTAAATGCTGTCACGAAGTTGTATACGGGCCAGGGGCCCGTTAGCTCCAATCGGATACCGGCGGATTGATGCTCCTGAGCGAGACGCTCCGCCGCGTCACGAAATTCTTCAAAGCCCGACCGCTTCACGAGAAAGGCGAACTTTGCTTTTAGTTCACCGTGTTCGGTCGTTTCAACCTTCAGAATTCGCAACCGCAGACCATCGTCGCTTTGCTCTTTGAGCTTCTCTTCAATCTGATCGACGACGCGATTAACTGCCGCACGTGCTTCATCAACCTTCAACGCATCGATCTTCTTCTGCATGAGATACGACTGGCCCGGCGACGCCTTCTCAGCACGTTCGACCATCTCGCGCAGGACCGGGCTGACGGAAGTTATACTCGACAGCAACACGGCGCGATCGGAGTAAACATTGACGCCCCACTCTTCGCGTCCACGCAACTGCTCGATGATCAATTCGAGTTCGCGGCTCTTCTCGGTGAGCATCTGTTCTATACCTTCACGTTCCAGATAAATCGTTCCGAAACGCAAAGGGATTGTGGTCACGCGTTTGGCGACGTACTCGACTACGCTCTCGTGACGCATTGCGCGAATAGCGGTCCAGGTGGCATCGGTCAGGTGCTCGGCTAGTTGTTCTTCGCTGTAACTGCTCTCGGGAACCCGACTGACGAGCGCCGCAAGCGTGTTAACCGAAATCCATTCGAGCTTTGCGTCCTCCTCAATGGCCACTGGCAATTGAGCGACGGCCGTACTTTCGGTAATACAGTAGACGTAGTAAACAAACTTGCTCATGGATTCGGTCTATTTTCACGCAAAGCCGCAAACCGCGCAAAGCTACTGACTTGTCTTTGCGTTCTTTGTGACTTTGCGTGAAACCTTCTCCCACTCTTGAAAATGCCCGCGCAAAGCTTTTGCCCCTCTGATCTCGTGCGGCTGCTGCGGTGCAACAAAGATCTCAACCGAGCGGCGGCGAAACTTCGCCTGAAACTCACCAATAACCTGTTCCTGCATCTTTCGTCTAGACCTGCAAAACTTGCAATCATTCTCGGGTACAAGACCGTTAATTAATAGTTTCTTCAACGGCACCTTCAGCTTTTCGAGCGACTTGGCGAGGTCCGCCGTCTCTTCCAGACTCATTCGCTCGGGAATCGCAACGCCCACAAACTCGCAACGCTCCGGATCAGTCAACAACGCAATTACTTTCTTAATGCTCTTCGACAATGCCACCAGCTCTTCCGCCACCTGATCAGCACGCATTACGTCCTTGTACTTTAGCAGTAGCTTGATGAACGTCCTGATCCAGGAAAGCGCGACCTGCGGCAACTCCAGAAACCGTATCAGATGGCCGGTGGGTGCAGTATCAAGAATGAGCGTTTGATAACGTTCGAGATCCAACAGATCGCTGATCGTCCCGAGCGCAGCAATCTCATCGATACCCGGAGGAGTGAGTTCCACAAGCTCACGCATTGCCTCGCGATCAAACTTGATCTCCATCCGCGATCCACCAGACAACGACGCAAACAGTTCATCAGTCCACGATCGATAACGCTCTTTCAATTCTTCAAACCACTTCCCCGGATCGATCTCCATTCCATCGAGATTCTGAAAACCCGCAACTGCATTCTTCGACTCACCGATCTCTTCGTCAAAACTGTCCGAGAGCGAGTGGGCCGGATCGGTCGAAAACACGAGCAACTTCTCTTCGGGTTTAGCCTTCGCCAACGCAAGCGCATACGCCGCAGCCGCAGTGGTCTTCCCAACACCTCCCTTCCCACCAAAGAGTACAATCTTCCGCGCCTCCAAGCTGAAGGAAGATTGGGCCACGGATGACACTGATCTCGAATCCGGATTCAGCCGTGTCATCCGTGGTTTGATTTGATCTGCCCAGATCAACTTGCCGATTCTTTTCAAGTCGTCAATTCCTCGCACTTCCTTCTGCTGCAAGGGAAGATAATGAATCTTCAGATTGCGAAACGTTGAGGTAATCTGTTTAATCCAAGGTCCCTGAGTCCTAACACGAGCGCGACAATACTCACACGCACCATGCTCCTGTTCGACACGATTAACGATCAGATCAGTAACCGGCACGCCCTGCTCAGTGAGAATCTCAAGATATCGCTGCGTCTCGAGAACACTCATCGCCTCCGGAATCGTTACAAGCGTAAAACTCGTCTGCTCCCGATCGTTAAGCAGCCTGCGCACGCCTTCGATTCTGTTGCTCAGATCGCGCAGAAAGATATCGACCTCATCGGCAACCACACGCCGCCGTGCAAAGTGCGCGACCATGTAACGATGCTTCTCACCCATCAGATCCATCGCTCTCACTGCACGATCAAAAACTTCCGGCAAACGCAGCAAGCGCGTCGTGTGACCCGAAGGCGCAGTATCCACAACGATATGCGCGTACTTCCCTTCTCGATCCAACTCGCTCAACTCGAAAAGCGACATCACTTCATCGAGCCCCGGCAAAGAAAGACTCAACAACTCGTTGATGTCGTCCTCGTCAAGCAACGTTCCTCGCTCCGCAATCTCGGCCAACACCTTTCCATGCGCCGCACGAAACCTCTCGAGCGCAAGGCTCGCATCCATCTCGTAAGCAAAGAGTCGTGCCCCACGAAGTTGTTTTACTTCGACCAGACGATTACCAATTTTGACGTCGAGACTGTCAGAAAGAGAGTGAGCGGGATCAGTCGAGAACAGGAGAATGGATTCGTTTCGCTTGAGCTGGTTGAGGAGAAAGAGAGCCGTAGCAGACGCGGCAGTCGTCTTGCCGACGCCTCCCTTGCCGCCAAAGAAAAGATAACGCGCTTTCAACCTTTGTCGCGTGGTTCGTCAAACCCGCCCTGGTCGTCGCCGCCGACCTCGATGACGAAACTCGAAGAGTCAGCCGTGTGCGCCGTGGCTTCGTGCATCAGATCGAGTTGCCGCATCTTGATCACTCGCAGGCGCGCGAACAACTCTGCCTCGCGCTCCTTGAATTCCTCGTCGGAGATCTCCTCCAACTCGTAGCGCATCTGGAGTTCGAGTAGCTGTTCCTTGATGACGGTATCGTCGTTCAGTTCCTGATCAGCCATCTTCTGGATCTGACCGAGAATGAACTTGAACCCGTTGACGGGCGCCAGTAATAAGTCGTCAATCAAAAACATTAGCTTGAGTTCTTCTCTGTGCAAACCTCTGTGCTCTCTGTGTCTCTGTGGTAACTTCATCTCACCGTCGATCAACCACAGAGACACAGAGGGCACAGAGGTTGCACAGAGAATTCGATTAGCTTGCTACTGCCTCAGCACCGCCCTCGCCGCGTTCGAGCTTGAGACGAATGTGAACAAAATTGTACGGCGGCCACGGTCCCGTGTACTTGAACGAAAGCTTGCCTTCGTACTTCGAAGCGATCTCTTTTACTTTCTGATCGAATTCCGCTTCGCGATCGCGTTCGATCAGAAACGCCGCGTTCATGATCATGCGGTCGCCGATCGGTTTATTCGCACGCGAAGCAACCGCGGTGTCGCGTAACTGTGAATAAACCTCACGAATGTATGCATCAGCCTGATCGGTCAGCGCTGTCTCGATCAACCGGCCTAGCTGCATACGAGCAAAATACGTAGAACCCGTGGCGCGTGAAACGATCTGTTCTTTGAGGTGACGGATTTCGTCGTCTTTTTCTTCCAGTTCGGCAGTTACCTTGTCGCGATCCCAGTTTACCTTGAGTCCAAACTCGACCTTGCCTTCCATCTTTGTCAGCACATCGCGCAAGGCGTCGTAGGTACCGCGAATCAACTCGACGATGTCGTCTTCCGTACGAAACAACGCGCCAAACGCCATCGGCAACACCGTAAACTCGCGCATCACCGTTTCGTTCACCTGTTCGTGTGCAAACACGTTCTCACGCGTCGGATCGTAAACCACGAGCGGGGTGTGCGAAACGACTGCCGCGAGGCCCTTGTGATGGACAGTGTAAACGTCGTCGCCACGACCACCGATGCCCATTGGACCGAACGAACGAGGTTCGGCGGTCTCGATAATGCAGTAAACGTACTTGCCTTCAGAAACTTGTTCAACAGGAGTTGGTTCTGCTTCTCGACTCATTTTGTTATCCGAATTTGCGCCCTCGTTGCCGCTTAGTTCGGGCGCCTAGAAGAGTGGGATTAACTACGCTGCAAATCATAATCAGTTTAACTCGATCTGTTCAAGCCCTAGCGAACGGATTCGACACATAACTCAATTGCCGCTTCAAAAAGCGGATGATTGTGATGCAGAGGCCTGAGTTGATCGGGCCAGAATGCAGAGTTCCACGTTGGCATGACCGTTGCACTTGTCTACTGCGGTCAACGGTTTAAGGAAGTTTTGAGAAGGAGATTTCGATCATGCTGTGGACAATTTTAGTGATTCTGTTGGTCTTGTGGCTGATTGGATTGCTGTCGCACGTAGGTGGAGGTTTGATTCACCTGCTTCTGGTGGTTGCAGTCGTGATTTTAGTCATCAACCTCGTAAGTGGTCGTCGAGCTGTTTAATCCGCAAAAAATCCGTGTTATCTGTGGCTTTTAACCACGGATAACACGGATGACACGGATCATTTATTCAACTTCAGATAGATTGCTATTAGCGGGTCCCTGATAAACTTGCCCGTTCGCGCTGAACCGCGAACCGTGACACGGACAATCCCAGGTTTGCTCGGCTGAGTTCCATGCCACCACGCAGCCAAGGTGCGGGCAAGCGGCTGATAGTTTGTGTATTGTGCCCGCCTGGTCGCGGTACACGGCGATCTTCGAAACGCCTTCGCGCATGACCGCTCCCTCGCCCGGTTTCAACTCCGCTTCTGATTTGATGTCACCCGCAGTCACGTAATCCGCATACTGTGCAGCGACGTTGATATTCTCTGACGCATATTCTGGAAGCGCCTTCAGCCGGATGCGCGAGGGACTGTACAAATCTTCCCACTTGTTCTCTCGACCCTGGATCAAATCAGTCAGCAACATTCCGGCGATTGTGCCGTGAGTCATGCCTTGTCCTGAATCACCCGTCGCAATGTAAACATTGTCATCGTCAAGCGGGTTTTGACCGATGAACGCAAGGCCGTCTACCGGTTCCATGACCTGTCCTGACCAGCGATAATCAACTTCACCCATTTGCGGGAAACGTTCACGCGTCCATCGCTCGAGACGTGCGAATCGTTCATTCCCGTCATTTGCTTGTCCGGTCTTGTGATCTTCACCACCGACGATGAGAACGTCGTAGCCGTTCTCAGATTGAAGTCGCACGTAGTGATACGGATCCCCCGTGTCCCAATACAGCGCGCGCGTAACAGAGCCTTTTGGAACTCGCACACCGATCACATACGTGACGTACGGAGCCTGCTTCGTGTGAATCGCAACCAGATCGTTTACAGGCGTATTAGTAGCCACAACGACAACTTCGCTGGTCACAACTGGGCCATGGCTGGTTTCAACGCGAGCTTCCGTTCCGCCCTCGATCTTCGTCGCGTGTGTTTGTCCGAATATCCTTCCACCATCACGCGTGATCGCGCGTGCAAGACCATCGAGATATTTGAGCGGATGAAACTGTGCCTGGCGCGGAAAACGCAACGCTACGCCCGTGTCGAAAGATTCGATCGGTGCACGCGCGACTTTTTCAACTCCCTTCAGTCCTGCTCGATGCGCCGCAGCCAGCTCGTCATTGAGCAGCTCAACTGCGTCGGGCGTTGCGCCATATAGAAACCCATCCACCCACTCGAAGTTACAATCGATCTTCTCTCGCGAAACGATCTCAGCGATCTTATCGATCGCTGCAGTGTGACTATCGGCTGTTAAGCGCGACCCTTCTGCGCCGTGCAGCCTCTCGATCTCCACGTATCGATCGTCAAAGGCGTTGGTTAGATGGGCGGTGGTGCGACCAGTCATACCACCGCCAATCACTCCGTCGTCCAGGACGACGACCGAACGTCCTTCTGTTCCCAGCAGGAAAGCAGTCATCAACCCCGCAATGCCCGCACCGATGATGCAGATATCGGTGCGGATGCTTTCCTTTAACGGTGATTGAGATGGCGTTTTTGCCGTCGCCATCCAAATGGATGTTGTTGCCTGTGAATCGTCTTGCATGGTACTACTTCGCAGGCGTCCCGATATTCACATCGATCTTCTTATTGCCGCCAAACCACCGGCCTCCAAACACAAACAACGCGCCTACCACAAGGATCACGAAGATCACGAGAATTGCGATGATTCCGGTGCTCGCTGCACTGCTGCTATCGTCTGCCATGTTTTTTCCTCCTGATGATTAGCGGCCCATAACCGCACTTAAGCCGCGGTTGTTTCGCCTCCAAGTAAAGTTAGAACTTCTCCAGTGACATAACTAGAATCAGCTTCTGATGCGAAATAAACATAAGCCGGCGCGATCTCTTCCGGTTGAGCGGGACGCTTCATCGGCGTGTCGGCGCCGAATTGGGCCACGTCTTCCGGTTTCTTATCCGCGGGATTCAAGGGCGTCCAAACTGGTCCAGGCGCCACACAGTTCACTCTAATTCCACGTTCGACCAGATTCTGCGCCAACGATTTTGTAAACGCGTGAATGGCGCCTTTCGTCGAAGCGTAGTCGAGTAATTCTTTGCTTCCTTCGAGACCGGTAATCGATCCAGTGTTTACGATTGCGCTTCCCTCCTCGAGGTGCGGCAACGCCGCTTTGGTCATGTAGAAGTAAGCGTAGATGTTTGTCTTGAACGTTCGGTCCCACTGCTCTTCCGTAACGTCTTCAAGAGTCTCTTGATGCTGTTGAAAAGCAGCGTTGTTGACGAGAATGTCGAGCTTTCCAAATTCTTCAACTGTCTTCTCAACGAGCTTCTTGCAGACTTTCGGATCGCGCACATCACCAGAAAGTGGGTAAGCACGTTGGCCTTCAGCCTCAATCGCACGCTTCGTCTCTTCAGCGTCTTGCTTTTCAGGCTTCAAATAAGTGAAGGCGATATCTGCTCCTTCACGAGCGAAAAGCACTGCGACCGCACGGCCGATGCCGGAATCGCCGCCTGTGATCAGCGCGACCTTCTCTTTTAATTTTCCAGCGCCTGCATAGTGTGGCGCTTTGTAACGTGGTCGCGGTTTCAGTTTCGCTTCGACGCCCGGCTTGCGCTGGTGCTGAGCCGGCATCGGCGATTTCGGCTGTTCAATTTTCTTTACTTCACCACGACGAGCCGCCGTCCGCGCCTTCGTTCCGTTCCTGCTAGCCATGGCGAGACATTGTGCAAATCACGATCCGATGCCCGAGTTTGCTTTAAATCGGCGCGATTCTGCGTCGATTTTGTGCTGGCATCGTGCTTGCGCAGTGAATTGATTGGCGGGGAATTTAGGTTTCAAGTGCTCCGGAATTAAACAACTGCGGGGCTCTGCTGTACAGGAAACCTACACTTTAAAGGGAGGTCGATAGATGGCGAAGAAGTCGACAAAGAGTCATCGTGAACTAATTGATACCGGTACAGACAAACGTTTTGTCAGACGAAACGAAAAGGGGCAGTTTGAAGATGTGGCGGACGTTGGACGTTCGCTCGCGCGCGATCGACAGCAAGAGGCGAAAACGAAAGTTCCACCGGGGCAGGGTGATCGTGGCGATCAGGAAAAGTGAGACCAGGTTCTATATGACCTGTTTTTCAAAACGGGCGGCGAGTGGTTCGCCTTTCGCCGCTCGTTTTTCTCAATCGTTGAAAATAGTCGTTGAGCATCCGAGCATGGCAAATCAAACACATCTGTTCCGGCAATTCCATGGTGGTCGACCTGATCAAGGCGCCACACCACGAACAAATAATGTCGTACCTGATGTTTTCAACACCGCGATTTTGAGGATTGATTTGCTTATTCAATTCGACCTTCCCTGACTGACCTTAATATCGAGACAACTAATGCACATTCAAATCCCGTTCCGAGCGAAGAATCCATTCCAACAACAATGACAAATATCGAACGTCTGCAGAACATCGGCATACGTCGACTGGGAAATCCGAAAAAAGGATTTCGATACAAGCCTGTGAGCGGCCGTCTCACTAAAGCTGACCTGGATCGAATCCAGGATCTCAAGATTCCCCCTGCGTGGACGGACGTCGCGATCAATCCCGCGGCGAATGGAAGAGTGCAGGTTATCGGTAAAGATGCGGCGGGACGCTGGCAGTATCTCTACCACTCAAACCACACGCGCGCGCGGGAGCTGCGGAAATTCAAACGAATCACAAAGTTTGCGCAGGCGATTCCGCAGATGCGGAAAACAGTAGCGCGTCATTTACGGCAGCCAGGACTGACTCGTGAGCGAGTGCTGGCGGCGGTGATGCGCATTCTGTCGACTTGTTACATGAGACCCGGCAGCGAGGTTTATGCGAATGAAAATGGTAGCTACGGGATCGCTACGCTCCGCCGTAAACACGTCAACGTAAAGGGCGATCTGATCGATTTTGACTTTCCGGGAAAGTCCGGTGTGCGACAGCAGCGGCAGTTACGAGATCGACAAGTAGCTCGCGTGATTCGCGCAACGATGAAACTACCGGGCTTCAATGTCTTCAAGTATCAAAATGGCGACGGCAAACCGGCTCCTGTAACACGGCGCCACATCAACGAATACATCAAGGAAGTGATGGGAAGTAATTTCAGTGCGAAAGACTTTCGCACGTGGGCGGGCACGCTTGTTTGCGCGTGTGCCCTCGCACGAAACGGCGATGAAATTCCCGATAAGAAGACGGCACGAAAGAAAAGAGTCGTCGCGGCAATCAAAGAGACGGCAGAGGTGTTGGGAAACACGCCCGCAGTTTGCCGTAGTTCGTATGTTTGTCCGGAGATCATCAATTCATTTGAGAAAGGGCAAGTGATCGACAACTGCACAGGCAAGCTCGAGGATCTGATTGCATATCGTGGTCGTGGACTGCACGACGCCGAACAATCACTGCTCAGATTTCTCAAGCGTGGCCGGGGATAGCCCACTGGCACTCAGTTTGCCGAGTGATGAGAGGTTGATTTTAGTGTCTCGATATCAAGCGGAGGGTAATCAATGGAAGGTCCATTAAGAGGAATACTCGCAGGTGCTGCGGCGTGGAAGTTTGGCGGAGGATGCATCTCCACCATTTTGATCTTTATTATTGTGTTTTGGGCGCTTGGCTATGTGAATTGTTAACACAGATTGTACGGATCATTTAATACAGGATTTGCGCGGATCAATCCGTGTAAATCCTGTATTAACGATCCGGAAAATCCGTGTTACCTAATAACTGACAACGAGCTCTTCCGATTCTTCCCAAACAGGCAGGTTCTGCCGGATCGCGCAGCGATGCAATTGCTCGGGTGCACTGAGCAGGATGCCGGCGCCGATCGCCACCGTGCTGATCGGATCTTCCGGCATCGTCGCGCGCAGTTTCAATTCACTTTGGAGACGATTCTTCAATCCTTTCAGCAGTGAACCACCACCCGTGAGAATTATTCCCGAATAGTAGATGTCGGCCACTGCTTCCGGTTGCGCATCTTCAATCACTCGCCGGATGCCGGCAACGATCTCATTGATACAAGGCTCCAGAGCCCCGCGAACTTCCTCCGCAGTGATATGCACTGCGCACATGTAGCCGTCGCTCAACTGCTTACCAACAACTTGCAGTTTGCGCTCATCAGATGGAATGTCTTCGTCGTTTAGCGCGCCTAATTCCCTCTTCAAAGCTTCCGCGGTGTATTCGCCGATCTGTATGCAGTAGTTGGAACGCACGTAATCGCGAATGCTTTCGTCCATCGCATTTCCGGCTGCCGTCAAACTCATCGAGTTAACAACACCGCCAGAAGCGACGATCGCGATGTTTGTAGTTCCACCACCAATATCGACCACGAGATGTGCGCGTTCATCGTCGAAAGCAAGCCCGGAACCGATTCCTGCAGCTAGTCCTTCGTCAACAAGATCGATGCGACGACCACCTGCGTCGTGCGCGGCATCGCGAACGGAACGTTGTTCGACAGCAGTCGCAGAGCCAGGAATGCCGACGACAAAATGACCACGCCGGTACCCACCATGGCCATCGGTAACTTTCGCGATAAAGGTACGCAACATCTTCCTCGAAACTTCAAAATTGAAGATCGTGCCCGAACGGATTGGCCGGTGGACTTCGATGCCGCGTGGCTCGCGGCCGAGCAGCTTGAGTGCCTTGTGACCCACCGAAACGACCTCACCGTCGTAGCGATCAATCGCCACGACAGAAGGTTCGTTTAGGAGTATTCCTTTGCCCGGTTGATAGATGAGTGTGTTGACGGTGCCCAGATCGATAGCGAGCTCGTTTTTGAAAAACTTCTCAATAAACATCACGGCGACGGTTCCTCCTCCATATTGGCAGGTTCCATGGAAGCGAGTAAGCACCTCCAAATCGGCAACTCGTATGCCTGAACTTAGAGCGATTGTCTCCTGGGGGATGTCCTTTGAAATAACAAACAACTATTAACGGGAGGTTTCCAGTGCCGTATGACATCTGTGCGGTGAGGACCGTAAAACGTACGACTTCAACGCGGTCAGGATGACGTGCTAACCGAGGACGTAATGGGTGAACCAGCGCCCGTTCCTAATCACGGAAACCACGGTTGGCCACGGAGGACCGCCCCAGCAATTCGTTCTTGAGACGCTCTAATCCCGCCACGGTGTTGTCTCCGAGGTCGATGCCAATGACGCGGCGATCGCGTTTCACCAGCGCGCGAAAGTCACCAAGGGCCTGGGCCTGTTTCAGGATGGTGAACGTATATGGTTCACCGGGAATTGCGAAATCTACCTGGTCGTTAGCGATGATCTGAAAGAACACACCTGTATCAGGACCACCTTTGTGAAGCTGTCCGGTCGAGTGCAGAAAACGAGGGCCATAACCGATCGTTACTGCACACTGAGTAGCGTCACGCAGTTGCTCGCGAAGGTCCTGAAACTGTCGATCGGTTTCGCTACTCTCTTCGATGTAGTTTAAGAAGGCCATGTAATCGCCAGGCTTGATACTGGCGATATGTCTTCGCAGAACTTCGGAAACAGATTCTGCTTCCTCTGCATCATCGCCACCATAGATAGTCATCAGATCATCCGCGGCGATCTTATTCCGCTCATCAAGGTGGCCACGCCTGACAAATGAACTCAGCAGTTCCTTTGTTGCGTCTTTAGCTTCCTGAACGTTCGGTTGATCGAAAGGATTGATCCCGAGACGCCAGCCGGCACATGCGGTCGCAAACTCCCACGCAAAGAATTCCGCTCCGAGATCGTAGAGGTCATCAAGTTTACGACTGATAACCGGATGTCCGGCGGCTGCAAGCGCGTCGAGCTTTGCCTGTGTGTCTTTAGAAACTGCACCCAGGGAGATCGACACAAAGACGCGATCGTTGCCGTAGTCGTCCGGAGTACCGAGC
>DASTVU010000410.1:0-5202 GCA_035758935.1 Pyrinomonadaceae bacterium
AGCGAATCACACAATCACAGTCAAATCCATTGCGACCGGCAACATCGGAACGACTACGTCCGACCCAGCCGGCAACTGGAGCTTTGACCATTCGAGCACGACTTTAACTGATGGCAACTATCAATTCTCCGCTGCTGCTAACAACGGCGGCACCCCCGGTCCCTCCTCAACTGCGTTCGCGGTATTAATCGACACTGTGATTCCTACTGTCGTTTCAATCAATCGTCATGATCCGATTGTCGCGGACACAAGCGCAGCAAATCTGACATTTCGCACGACTTTCAGCGAACCAGTCCTGGGAGTCGATGCCGCTGATTTCATCCCTGTGTTCACGGGCACTCTCAGTGGTCCCGTTTCAAATGTAGTATCGGTAACCCCGTCACTCTTTGAAGTAACAGTTGGACCACTGACAGGCGAAGGTAGTGTGCGCCTCAATCTAAATTCCAGCGCCACCGGCATCGTCGATCGGGCCGGCAACGCCATTGTCGGCGGGTTCACTACAGGCCAGATCTACAACCGGATTCTTCAGGGGAATGGAACGTGGACGCGACCGATTTCGGGAGGTGTTTGGAGTGATCAAGCGAATTGGATCTCCGGAATTATCGGTGGCGCTATCAATAACACAGCCGACTTCAGCACGCTCGAAATTACCGAAGACGTGCAGGTCCACTTGGATTCGCCGCGTGTGATCGGCAATTTGATCTTTGGCGACAGTGATGTTGGGACTGCCGGCGGTTGGACCATCAACAACAACGGAAACAGCGCAAACACCCTGACGCTTGCGACGTCGGCTGGAGCACCTTCAATACTAGTTAACCCGCTTGGTATCGGTTCGTCTGCGCGCATAAGTGCCAGAGTCGCCGGAATCGCGGGCCTCAATAAAGTCGGACAAGGAACTCTTATTCTCAGCGGCGCCAACACCCTCAACGGTGTCCTGAGCGTAAACGCCGGCACACTTCGTTTAGAAGGAGGTGGCCTAACGAGCACAGCAGTCAACATGGCTGCCGGCGGCGCGCGTTTGAATATCGCTGGTGGAACCTTCACCGCGACTGGGGCTTTAACTGTCAACGCCGGTAATGGCTCGGCTCTGGTTGTGGATGCGGGCACAGCAAACTTCACCATTCTTAACACCAACAACGTAGCTGGCGGACTTCTCCGCATCAATGGAGGCACGGTCAACGCGACAAGTGTGAACTTACCGAGAAGTAGCGACGCCACTCCGAGTTTCGCTACAGGATTTGTGGTGACAGGTGGAGCGACAACCATCGCAAATACGATTGGTTTAGGAACAAACAACTCGTGGGGTTCAATGTCGCTCGAAGGCGGCTCACTCACAGTCGGCGGAATCATCACCGTCGGCAACCAGGCAAGTGGTGGCCGAGGCGGACAGATGCGTGTAACGAATGGAACGTTTACCTCGACTAATACAACTGCGGGCAATACTCCGGGCGGAATCGTAATGGCCCAGAATCGTTCGGGCAATGCGAACAATGTCGCGCGGGCGTTCTTTTCAGGTGGTGTTAGCACAGTAGAAAAATTCACACTTGGTTTCGACTCCGCTGTCAACGCCGGATCGGCAACGATTACTTTAGACGGCGGCGCTCTATACATTGGTGCGGGCGGCATCGTTAAAAACGGAACCGGCGCTTTTGTCACTAATCTTGATTTCAGCAGTGGAATTCTCGGCGCGAGAACTAACTGGTCCACTCTCGTACCGATTAACCTGCCCGTTGGCGGAAATATTTCCGTAAAGTCGTCTGACACTGCCGACACGCCACGCAACATTACACTTGGCGGAACCATCTCCGGGGCTGGTGGTTTTACAAAGATCGGACCTGGCCGCCTGACACTTACTGCAGCGAATACCTTCAGCGGAGCAGTCTCACTAAATTCAGGAGTGCTCGATGTAGATGGAAGTCTGGGCGCGGGCGGAGCTCTCTCTATTAACTCTGGTGGAACTCTTACAGGCGATGGTTCCATCAATCGGGCGATCGTGTTGAATAGCGGAGGAACGTTACAACCCGGCAGTTCGGTATCTGATTCCACACTCACTGCTTCGTCAATGACGTGGAATGGCAACGGCTCAATTGCGTATCTACTTGATGCGACGAGTACTCATCTTGCGATTTCAGGCAACTTATCGAAAGGTGGCGTTGGTCCATTTAATTTTGCATTTACCCCGGGTGCGGGTCTCTCCGCTGGAAAGTCGTATACGCTCGCTACTTTCAGCGCAACTGACTTTAGCGTGGGTGACTTTAGTTACACCGGATTGCCTTCCGGGCTGGCAGGTGTCTTTAATTTAACCTCCAACAGCCTTATCTTCGATGTGTTTGGTCCACCAGTGATCGTTACGCAACCACAGAATGTTGTTGCGATAATCGGTGGCTCAGCGACTTTCACAGTCAATGTGAGTCCAACGCCGACGTTAACTTATCAATGGCTGAAAGACGGTTTACCGATAACTGGCGCCAACACTTCGACACTGTCAATCAACGGCGTCCAGGGAGCAGATGTCGGCAGCTACTCGGTTATCGTTAGTAACGCAGCGGGCACGGTCACGAGTGATGCGGCAACGCTTTCCATAGCCGCCTTGGCGCTCGTCAATCACGCAACTACATTTAGTAACGGTCACCTGGAAGGTTCTTTACAACAGATGCTCGGTGAGAATGTGACCCTGGGCGGTAGTACGACTGTTACGGGCGATCTGTTCGTCCCAGGAACACCAACAGTTGTTTTGAACGGCTCCCCTGCCTACGGCGGAACCTTGGACGGTACCGGTAGCACAGAACCCTCGGGCTATACGATTACTCTCAGCAACAACAGTGCCCTGGACCACGTTGTGCGTCGCACAGATCCTTTGGCGCTACCAACTGTCGACGCACCCCTGGCGCCAACAGGCACTCGCAGCGTTACGCTGCGGAACTCGAGTCAAACTGTCGGGGATTGGACCACCATTCGAAACCTGACACTTCAGAACGGAGTTGGACAGATTGCCGTGCCGGGCGGCGCATATGGTGATTTCAAGGCGAGCGGTGAGAGTGGCTTCACACTCGGTGTCATGGGGACGAGTGAACCGACGGTTTATCACTTCCAAAGTCTGACACTAAATACCGGAGCACAACTACAAGTAATAGGACGGGTGATTATTGTGCTTGGGAATGGCTTCAGTGTTAACGGTGGTACCGTCGGAAACTCAGCCAATCCGGCGTGGCTAACGCTCAATATTCACGCGGGTAATCTTTCAATTAATCAGGGTGCGAGTGTTTATGGTTACGTGACGGCGCCTGCGGGAATCGTGACCATCAACGGTGGCTGCCAATTGGTCGGCGGCCTTGCGAGCGACGGTCTGTCGATCAATTCGACCGGCTCCCTCCGCCTCACATCCCCACCATAGAATACTGCGAAATACACAGCGATACTTGAGATAACCTAATTAAGACTTGGGAATTGTTATTCGAAAGGACGTGCGGTTCGACCAGCGCCCTCGGCGCCGTAACGGAATTGGCTCAATCCTTATACCGAAGTTTGTAAGCTTCGGCTGCTGTAAGTTGTTTGCCGACCAGTGCGGCTGCGCGCTGTAGTACCGGATCGAGTTTTCCTGCCAGATCCTTCGGGGATGGCAAGAGTAGTTCATCAGGCGTGACGCCGACACCCTCCAGACTTTTGCCATCTTTCATGACGATGTCAGCGTCAGTGATGCTTAGAACATAGGCAATCGCGATATTTCGCTTAGTATCCATCCTAACTGGATGTTGCCGTGATCGCATTACTCTTCCTGGCGTCCGATCGCCAAGTACTACAGCCCTTCCTTCCAACTGCATCACTCTGGCAAATAGCTCTGATGCGGAAGATGACCAGCTACCCACTAGCACAACTAGCTTTCCTCTAAAGAACCCATGCGACTGAGCAACCAAAGGCCGGGTTTCATGCCGGCGCTTTAAATCACCCACCTTAACATTATGGTCAAAGAAATGGCCGATTAGTCGGAGTACGTTCTCTTCAAGTCCGCCAGTATTGTCTCGAAGGTCCAAAACCAAGTTATCGAAATTCCTGATCTTGCTCATCGTGTCGTCAATCTCTTCTGCCGTGAGGTCAAACTGGGTAAGTGGCCAAAGTATGGATTTATCGTTTAGCTTAATTGTCCGCAGCAGGTATTGCCGTCGTGCTTTCTCATATTCTGACACAGCATTCCGAAAGGCTATGCCGCTATTCCAACCGATCGGTGGCTGTTTATTTTCTTTTGCCATTATTCGTAGTGTTCGGCGCGTGCCTTCCGGACTAATCAAATCCAGATCGAACCCAGGTTGAGGATTTAGGGCGGAATAAAAATAATCAATCAGAGACAAACTTTCCCTTGTTACTTTAACCCCATTGAGAGCGACGACCTGATCACCCAACTTCAAACCTTTAATTTCTGCTTCGCTCCCAGGCTCTATTGAGACGACGTAGCATTTGTCGCCGATACTCTGCATCTCCCACTGATGGTGATATGTAACCGGTTGTGGCGGCAAGAAGAATGTGTGCGAGTCGTTGAGGTTTCGAAGGAGGTCGGCGATGGCGGCAAAGATGCCTGCAAGTGTCGGTGCTTGATTGATTTTCTCGTTGGCCTCTTTCGAGAGAGCGTCCAGATCCAAGCCATGAAAGTCCGGATCGTAATAATGTTTCCGAATCATCTGAACGATATCGGTCAACATTTTATGACCCTTCTCTCGATCGCCCTTACTAACCTGTGCCGAAACGGGCGAAACCAGAATAAACAACCACATCAGAACCGAGAGATGTTTTGCTCGATTTTGCAAAGCCATCTTGTATTAGGCCTTTTCGGAAGTTTGAGGAAGCAAGGAAATCATAACCTCTGCACGATGCTGCTGACTATAACTTGTCGCTAATCAGAAGCGATAGCAATAGTCGCGAACAGCACCACAGCGTACCCCTTGTTTTTCTTCGGTGGCTGCAACTTTCGAAGCGCAAATACTTACGTTTATGCCGGTTGTCCAATTCGCAATGCGGAGGTCAGAGGTTCGATCCCCCTCTGCTCCACCATTTAGTTTCCATCATGACTCCTTTACTCGTCGAAGTTCACCCACAGACTTAGTATAGCCAACAACGTCATAAAACAGTTTCTCACGGTGTTCTACGAGTAAGAAGCTAACGTTCCAGACCAGGCATTGGAAAAAATTCCATGAGAAGACATTCGCTAAT
>DASTVU010000411.1:0-8102 GCA_035758935.1 Pyrinomonadaceae bacterium
CGGCATGATCTGCGTTGAGTAAACGCCGTAGATGAGATCAACTCCACCATCAGTGCAGTTCGCAACACTCACGATTTCGACTCGCAGTTTGACGCGGGCGTCGCTCGTGTCTGGTAGGAAGTTTTCGTTTTCGATGATGTCGAGCGCTTTTGCGGAAGCGTCTGTGTAGGTAAATGGCTTGTCTTTGATGAGTGCCGTAATCTGATCGGCGGCACGACGCTGTCTCAACTTTACCCACGGCAGGAAAGCGAACGGATCCTTGATGCGAATGCTTCTGACTTTGAGGCCCGCCTTTTCGAGATCGATTCCTTTGCACGACCCGGCCGCCTGCTGCTCCTCGATAACTTTGCGGAGCGCTGCTTTGGCTTTTCTGTTTGCTTCCTTGAGATCGATTAGATCGAATTCTTCCTGGATGTTTTGTGTGAGGGCTTGTAAACGAGCAATTGCGGGATCACGCAAACCGCTCACACACGCGAGAACCCTGGCTAAACGATTCTCGTCATCTTCACCGGGTATTGTGACGAGGGCGCGAATTAGTCCGTATTGAGGTTGTTCTGAAGACTGGATCGCGCTTGTGGTGCGACGCAGGGCAATTTCGACTGCGCTTGCGCAGCTTGTTTGCGAGACCGCGCTCTTCAGATCGTTCAGCGCGGATTGGAGCGCAGGAAGCTGCGTCACGATCCGGGCGTAATGCGGATCCTTGGTGGCGTAGTAGTTCTGAAGATTGCCAAGCTCAGTCGCCTCGATTGCGCGCTCGTCCTGAGCGAAGCAGAGTTGAGCACTGATAACGAGCAGTAGAAGACAGAATTCTCCCGCGAAGACGCAACGACGCAACTTCAATCTTGTGTTTCTCCTGTGCACCTTGGCGCCTTCGCGGGAGACCTGGTTTGGCTTTCTCTGTGCAGCCTCTGTGTTCTCTATGTCTCTGTGGTGTCCTTATTTCAAGTCTCACTAACCACAGAGACACCGAGAACACAGAGGCTGCACAGAGAAATCTGAAATTACGGTACTACTTCTTCTTCAGCGTGTTCTGTACCGTTTGCTGCGCGTCTTCCTCGTCAATTTCACCAGCCTCTGCCGCCTTGGCGTCTTCGGCTGCCGGTCCGAGGGCGTGAGCACTCTGTCCGGCCGTGAGACCCTTTGCTGCTTTCTCGGCTTTCGCGTTGAGTGCCTTATCGACCTCGACATCCAACGAGACGATTGGATCGCCAAACGGATCGCTCTTCTTGGCCCGCTCAAAAAGCTGGAAATTTATGGTCCACTGGACGGTGTTTCCAGACGTGGCATCCTTCTCGAGCCCAAAGATTACCCTTCGCAGCCCGTTTGGAGTGTTCAGCTGAAAGTTAACTTTTAGTTTGATTACCGTTGCCGTAGTCGCCATTACTCACTCCTTATCGTAACGAAAATTAAGACTTAACCCACATGTTCAAAAGATAGTGGGAGGTTTTTGGAAAACATCACTCCCGAGGTTGCACTCGACCGTCGAGGCACGATATTAGATTTGGATCTTTTCTTCAATAACTTTGGGGGACGTTGCGCCTTTGTGCGCGAGTGATTTAACTTCTAGACCATGCGTCCATATCAATTTCTACAGTTTGACGTTTTTACTGACCGTAAGTTTTGCGGCAATCCGTTGGCGGTTTTTCCTGAAGCCGAAGGAATCACAGACGAGCAGATGATGAAGATTGCTCGTGAGATGAATCTGTCAGAAACAGTCTTCGTACTCAAATCTGAATCTGATCAGGTCCTGAGGCGCCTGCGTATCTTCACACCGATGCGCGAAATTCCGTTTGCGGGTCATCCGATTGTGGGCACGTGGACTGCGCTCGCGCAGGAAGGTGTCGTTCCGATTCCGGAGGGCGGAAACGGGTGGCAACGCATCTTTCACGAGGTCGGCATCGGAATCTTGCCGGTCGATATCGAATTTAAAGACGGAAAGCCGCTTCAAGTGGAAATGACACAGGGAACTTTCGAGATCATCCAGGAGATCGACGACGCGCACGAACAGGCTGAAGTCGCGCGCGCTTTGGGAATCGCGCGTGAAGATCTAGATGAGAGTCTTCCGATTCAAGTAATAACGACCGGTTTGTCGTGTCTGGCAGTTCCGATTCGATCACTCGCAGATTTACGCGATGCGCGTATTGACGCAACACTGCTGGCTGACATTTACACTCGTCACGGCGCAGCGGGTTGTCACGCATTCACCCGCGAGACCATCGAAGTTGGCGCATCTCGCGCACACGCTCGCTTCTTCGCTCCAGCAGATAACATTCCGGAAGATCCGGCGACAGGCAGCGCGTGCGGAGCACTGGGGGCTTACCTCGTTCATCACGGCGGTCTCTCTTTGGAGCCGGAGAACGGTAGATATAAATTCGTCATCGAGCAAGGCGACTTCATTCACCGCCCGAGCCGCATCAATCTCGACGTGAAGGGACAACCGGGTAGCGTCGAAGAAGTGAAGGTTGGCGGGCCGGCGGTTCTCGTTGCGCGCGGAGACGTGTTTGTTGAATAGGTTCCATGTTGGATTTGATTATTATCGGCGCCGGTCCCGCCGGATTGTCGGCCGCTGAAGCGGCGGCGCAGGCGGGAATTGATTATCTCGTCATCGAAAAAGGTACGATCGCCAATACGATCCGGCAGTATCCCGTGGGCCGCGCAATGTTCTCCACTCCGAATGAAGTGGAGATGCACGAAGGCACGTTGAAGCCTGTGCGCGAGAAGCCCACGCGCGAGGAGATGTTGTCGCATTACATTCACTTCGTGCTCGACCTCGATCTGCGAATCAACACGGCAGAAAAAGTTGTTTCGGTAAACGGGAACATAGATGAGGGTTTCGTTGTCAAAACAGATGCGCGTGAATACGAAGCCCGACGTGTGTTATTTGCGATCGGCGCGATGGAGAAGCCGCGGTGGCTGAACGTCCCTGGCGAAGAACTGCCAAAGGTCCATCATCTCTTTGTCGAACCGTACGCATACGTGCGTAAAGACGCGCTCGTTGTTGGTGGCGGAAATAGTGCCGCCGAAGCAGCGTTGTTCCTATCTGAAGAAGGCGCTCGCACCACCCTCGCTATCTGGCGCGAAGACTGGGAGAACCGCGATCCGAAGGCAGGAGCAATGAAGCACTGGGTGCGGAAGCCGCTCGAAGCCGAGGTAGATGCGGGCCGGCTCAAGGTTGTGCTCTACAAACACGTCGACGAGATTAGCGAAACCGAAGTGACAATAACGACTGAGAGTGGCGAGTCGCTGACGATTCCGAACGATGTTGTTTTTGTCCTCGTCGGCAGTGATGCGGATCTCACGATGTTGAAACAGCTCGGCGTGCAAACTGAGTCTGGCAAACTTGCGGAAGTGCCGGTCTATAATCCGGAAACTTTCGAGACGAACGTGCGTGGAGTTTATGTCGCCGGGCACTTCACGCACGCTCGTCATATCAAAGCCGCGATCGACGTGCCGCGTCGCATAGTTCCCGTCATCGCGAAAGAGTTAAGGGATTAATCCTGCAAATCCCGAAAGGAGGAACGCATGAGCCGTGTCGTGCTGCTGGCATTGATACTCTGTTGTGCTTTCACTCTCGTTGAAGCACAAAAGAAACCTGCCGTCGCAACCTCTTCACTCTGCACTAAAGACAACGCTCTCGACACCACGAAACAACAGATCCTCCAAACACGAACGTTCGACAATCAAGCCCAACGCATTGCGGTGCTGATTCGTGCGGCCGATCTCTTGTGGCCTCATGAACCGGACAAATCACTCGCTGTATTCATGGAAGCCTTCGAACTCGCGGTGCAAAACTTCAAAGAAAACGGCGATGTCGTCAACCGCACTTCAAAGAGCCAGTTCGCCGCTGTAATCCCATTACCGGATCAGCGATTCAAAGTGCTCGCGGCACTCGCGAAACGCGATCCGGCGCGGGCAAGAAAACTGTCGGATCAAATGTTCCAGGACGAGGCCAAAGAGATGGCCGATAAACCTGCCGCCGACAATCAAACGAAAAGCCGAGCCGCCGAAAAGATCCTCTCGCTTGCTCGCAGTCTGGTGCCCGACGACGTACCGTCAGCCGTCAACTTCGCGCGCCAGAGCTTCCGCTATCCAGCGACGTTGAATTTGCCGGCCTTCATCTATCACGTTGCGAAAACAAACCGGCAGGCAGCGGATCAGTTGTACGTTGAAGCACTCGCGGCCTACGGCGCGACGCCGATGAACCAGTTTCTCTATCTCTCTTCTTATCCGTTCGGAAATACACGCGACGCCGGCAACATGCCTGCTTACACCAACTATGCGATCCCGGAGGGATACGTGCCGAGTCCAGCCCTGCAACGACAATTCATGCAGGCGTTACTGAAAAGAAGCGAAGCGGCACTCGCAACCGCAGTTGAACCGACATCAAGCAATAGATATCCGGATCACGCCCAGATGTGGCTCGCTCTCACCAGGCTCGAAAAACAGGTACAGGACAATCTTCCCGACCTGGCTGAAACAACAGCCCGCACAAAAGAAAGACTCTTCGCATCGTTAAATCAAGTTACGCAGCAAAGTGTCACGGGTGAAATTGCGTCCGACAATCCACCCAAAAAATCGTTTGACGAGCAAGTTGAGGCGGCCGAGAAACAGAGGGACGTCGGGCGGAGAGATCAGATGCTGACGTTCGCTGTTACCGGAGCGTCGAAGGATGTGCCTCTCGAGAAGGTTCTCAGCGTAATCGATAAGATCTCTGAAGCGAGCATCCGCGATCCACTTCTCAACTGGTTTTACTACTTCAGTGCACAGTCACTGATTGCGAATAAAGAGTTGAGCGAAGCGAGAAAGATTGCGGCCAGGGTCACGGAACTGGATCAGCGTGCCTATTTGTTTACACGCATCGCGGAGGAGTCGCTCAAACAAACTGAAGATCAGGCTGAAGCACGTGACCTGCTCAATGAGATTTCCAACGACATTGGCAAAGCGCCAAAGACGATCGTGACGGCGCGTGCGTTACTCGCGTTGGCTCATCTCTACGCAAAGATTGACATGAATCGCGGCGTTGAAGAGTTGGGGAATGCAGTGAAGACGATCAACGCTCTGGAGTCGCCAGACTTTTCACAGCAGTTTGTGATGATGAAGATCGAGGGGAAGACGTTTGGAAGTTTTGCTTCGTTTTCAACTCCCGGGTTCAATCCTGAAAATGCGTTTCGGGAAATGGGCAAGCTCGACTTCGATGGCAGTCTCATTCAGGCCACGACGTTCACTGACAAATCGCTGCGCGCATTAACAACACTTGCAGTCATTGAACCTTGCTTCGTCACGAAAACCCGCAAGAAGACTTAGCCACGGATTAGCACGGATTCTCACGGATCAGCATTTGGTTTTATCCGTGTAGATCCGTGTAAATCCGTGGCTAATTAAGATTCGAGGAGGTCACTCTTCCGGCGTGCAACTCCACTCTTGTGTGCCGCGGCTTCAACTTCACGCGCGACTGCCTCCGCAACTCGTTTATCGAAGACTGAAGGAACAATGTATTCCGGATGTAACTCCGCGTCGGAGATGATCCCTGCAATCGCATTTGAAGCCGCAAGCTTCATCTCTTCGTTAATGCGTGAAGCGCGGCAAGCAAGCGCGCCGCGAAAGATGCCGGGAAAACTCAGTACGTTGTTGATCTGGTTTGGATAATCTGATCTTCCTGTCGCCATTACCGCGACATATGGAGCAGCATATTCGGGCATGATCTCAGGAGTCGGGTTTGCCATTGCAAACACGATTGGCTTGCCGGCCATTCGTTTCACGTCCTCCACATCGATCACGCCGGGCACTGACAGACCGAAAAACACATCGGCACCCTTAATGACATCGTGAACGGTTCCCTGCTCGTCATTCGGATTTGTGTTCTGCACGTACCAGTCTTTCATCCAATTCATGTTTTCTTTGCGACCACGATACAGCGCGCCCGTCTGATCGCAGCCGACGATGTTTCGCACGCCTGCCGCCATGATGATCTTGGTACATGCGACACCTGCCGCACCGACGCCGTTTACGATGACCTTGACCTCTTCCATCTTTTTGCCAACAAGCTTGAGGGCGTTGATCAGTGCGGCTAATACAACGACTGCGGTACCGTGCTGATCGTCGTGAAATACAGGGATGTCGAGTTCTTCTCTGAGTCGTTCCTCAATCTGGAAACAGCGTGGCGCCGAGATATCTTCGAGGTTAATGCCTCCAAATACTGTCGAGATCGCTTTCACTGTGCGCACGATCTCGTCCGGATCTTTTGTGTTAAGACAAATCGGAAACGCATCGACGCCGGCGAACTCCTTGAACAGCATCGCCTTCCCTTCCATCACCGGCAGCGCCGCCGCTGGGCCAATATCGCCAAGACCGAGCACCGCGGTTCCGTCAGTTACGATCGCGACTGTATTTTTTTTGATCGTTAGAGTGAAGACTTTCTCCGGCTCCTGGTGAATCGCGTCGCAGATGCGGGCGACACCTGGCGTGTACGCCATCGAAAGATCGGCGCGAGTTTTCAAAGGCATTTTGGGAACGACTTCGATCTTGCCGCCCAGGTGCATCAGGAAAGTCGGATCAGAAACCTGAATCAGCTCGACGCCGTCGACGTCTTTAACTACATCAACTATTTGTTCACCGTGTTTACTCGAGACCGAGCTGACGGTGATATCGCGGATGATGTGGTCGTTCCCGACTGTGACGATGTCAATGGCGCCGATGTCGCCACCGGCGCGTCCGATCGCCATCGTCAACTCACCAAGCGAGCCGGCACGTGAAGACAGCCTGACGCGCAAGGTTAAACTGTAACTCGCGCTGGGTGTTTGCATAGTCAGTCAGATTATACTGAATCAAGAATCTGTGTAATCTGCGGATGCCCTTTTGTTAGTTTGAGAGATCTTTTGCCAAGAAGTCGATAAAGTTCGAGCGCGTCCTGATTGTTCTTAAGTGCGGCCAGATGTCGCTTCACTGTTTCCAAATCTCCACGCGAAAAAGTGCCTGTCAGTGCTTGAGCGGGGTCTTTAGTTTCAAGGCTCCGCACCGTACTGGCAATGAGAGGCAACAGGATGTTGCGCGCTGTAGTTCGCTTGATGCCACACTCCGCCATCATCTGCAACGCTACATCAAATAGTGCGACGAGGTTTCCGGAGGACATCACCGCGGCGGCGTGGTACAAGGGTTTATCTTCAGTTCGTATGAAAAAACTCTTGCCGCCGAGGTCTCGGACTATTCCTTTCCCCAATCGCACCGCAGATCTGTCGCCCTCAACACTCCAGAATGCTCCCTCGATAGGGTCCCCGGCGTTGCTGACAGAAAGTAGTGGATGGATGGAACCGGTGTGCCAGCCTCTCTTTCGCAATGGCGCGAGCACGTCTGACGAAAGGGCGCCGCTGGTATGCAATGCAGTGGCGGTGAACTCAAGCCGGCTAAGTTCCTCCGCGACACCGGCAATTTGGTCGTCGGGGACAGTAATCAGAAATACATCGGAAGGCTCCACTGAACGCAGGTTTTTTGCGGCCAGAACCTGTACGTCAACGTCTAAAAGGCGAGCAGCTTTGAGAGCGCTCTGGACCCGGCGAGCGACGAGCGATTGGATCGAGTAACTGCGGCGTCCAAGTGCGACCGCCAGAGTAGTCCCCAGACGGCCACTTCCGATAATCGAAACCGCCGTCTTTTGCTTCCTTTTCCGCTCGGTCATAGGTATATTGAAAGCGTTAACGAGAAGTGGTTTGAGACGTGAAAGTCTAATCCTCCGGGCTCAGGAAGTTGAAACGGGCGACACAACCAAGTTACCAAACCTGAGCATCATAGACTGCGCGTCTGGATTTAGCGAAAACTGAACGGCTGATCCCCTACCCTCAGGTCATCGATTACTTTGGAGGTTTTTTGAGATGAACAACTTCTCCCGCGCCACGAGTGCTTTCGTTTTAACCGCATCATTACTGGTGAGCTCGGTGGCTGCATTAGCGCAAACGCCGGATACTAAAACGGCGGACCAGGCTCAAAAAACCAGCCAGACCCAAACGGACCAAAAGCAGGCTCAGACAGAACAGAAAGCCGATTCGAAAGCAGCCGAACAGAAAGCATCTCCGGCGGCTGCTGTCGTCAAATCCAACAAACCACTCTCA
>DASTVU010000412.1:0-2791 GCA_035758935.1 Pyrinomonadaceae bacterium
GAGTGCGTAGACTTCCTTTTCGGTTCCCATCTCGACCTGGTTCGGCGTGCCGCTGACGAGATAACGTAACATCTGTCGCCAGAACGTTTCGTGCGCGTTGTTCTTCGAATCGAGTTTCATGCGCCAGCGCCACGTGTCGGCCGCCGTCAACGCCAGCGTTTGTCCGCGTCCATAACGTTGTTGGACCAGCAAAGGCGCAACCTGTGCAGGGCCTTCAACTCGTCGGGCTTCGAGCAACACCGAAGCGCCGGGCTTAATGTTCGTCAGCACTTCCGACACGGAGATGGGCGGCAACTCGTTCCACGTCTTTTGATTCGCGCCTCGATCTTCATTCAAACGCGTGATGGGATGTGCCTGGCCCGCGCCGGTCAGCACGGGTTTGTAAACCGGCGCGAACGAATTTGCGTCGTCAACCGGACCACCAGTGAGTGAAACCGGCAGCAGGTCGTCGATGGTCGTTCCTTTATACTTGCCACCATCAAACGCCAACCGGCCGCCAAGCGCGAGCAAACCCCCGCCACGTCTCGCAACAAACGCTTCGATGCTGCGCAACTCATCCGCCGTGAAGAAGCCTGCCTCGACACTGCCGATTATCAGACCGTCATACGAAAACAGCTCCTCTTCAGTTTTTGGAAAACCAGTAACCAACTCATTCTGATTGCCGATGCCCTGACGATAAAACTTGTTCTCGCCAGTGCGTTGCAGCGAGACGAGCGTGACGTTCTTTTCATTAGGCTGGATCGACTCGCGAATCTTGCCCAGCTCCCAACGCGGCTCGCCCTCGACGTGCAGAATCCGCAATGGTCCTTCGATCACTTCCACGAGCGAGTCCTGCTTGTTGTTGTCGACAGTTAACTCGCCGTCGAGTGGTGTGACTTCGACTGTGTAGCGGTGAATACCCGGAGTGGTCGGCGTGATCTCGAGGTTGATTGCCTGCGTATCGTTGCCGCGCAGATTGAATTCTTCTGTCTTAACTGCACGACCATCCTCACGCACACTCAGCAACACTTTCGTCGCGCTGTAACCACTCAGACCAACAATCGTCTCGATGTTCAGTCTCGAACCAACCAAAACTCTGCGCGGCATGTTCACACGAGTCAGTTCGGCGTCCATCGGTTTGGCGGTATTGCCCACGCCCACTGTGAAAACCGGAATATCGCGCGCGCGCAATTCTCTCAACACCGCCGCCAGATCGCGCGGTACATTCGACGCGCCATCCGTAGCAAGGACCACCGCGGAGAGCGGCATACCTGAAGAACGCTTGATGGTTTCGTCGAGTGCGCCCGCGAGATCGCTCGTTCGTCCCTCAGCGTAAAGATCGTTGCCGTCTTTCAGTCGTGACACTGTTCCGGAGAAACCGTAAAGATTTGTTTTGAACTTCTTCTCGAGGCGATTGAGGAAAGAGTCTTGTCCCGGAGTTGTGTTGAGCAGCGCCTGCTTGACGCTTTCGAGACGCGTTGCGCCGCCAGGAACGTCGCGCAGTTTCATACTGACTGAATCGTCAACGACCATCGCGACATAACTGCTACGCGGAATCACTGAAGAGACAACCACCACCGGTCGCAACAACAACGTAACCATCAGCAGAAGCAGTGTGGCACGCAGAGCGATAAGTACTGCAGTTGTCTTCTTCGGCAGACGAACACGTGGTCTTAGATAAACGAAATAAATGAAGGCGGCGGCAAGAAGGATAATCAGAACCAGTATTACGGCTCTCGGACGCACGTCAAATCCGAAGCGGCCGTTAGTAAAAACGGCCTGCTCATGTCCGAACAGAAACCGTACGAGTTGATTCATTCTTGGTGCACGCCATTATACACGTCGCCCCGCGCGTGAGCCTCCGAAAGGCGAGCGGTCTGCAATTGCGTTGGTGCTTAGTAGCTGACAAATACTTAGCGGTTGTTTGAGCGGATATTTTCGTACCTTATTTATTTTTTCGGATCTAAGAGTTTGTGTCCGTTTCACTTAACAATTAATTCATGCACCGATAACTTTCACTTAGCAACTTACTTGTACGGTAGGCGCCAGATGCTCGTTTTGGAGCATTCCCGCCAAAATGCACAATAGCCCCGGGGGATGCCTGGTCCGCCGGGGCTTTCCCCTTTAATCATGTGGCTCCTGAGCTTATTTGTGGCTAAACTCTGACGCCAATGAACCCCAGACATCGTAATTACACATTGCTCACTTTTTTGCTTATAAGCTGCCTGCTCTTCGGATCGTTTGCAGGCGCGTCGTCTTCGGCGGGTCCGGATGAACCTGCAAGCCAGGGACGAACAATTACTCCGGCAGGTACTCTTGTGCAGGACTTGACGACGCGACAACCAGCAGTAGGTGCGTTGCCGGTGGATCTGGTTCGCAGTCCTGACAAGTCTGGACCCGGCGGCGAGGGTCGCTTCTTACTGGCCGTGAACAGCGGTTACGGTGTGCAGTTCAACGCGGCAGCAAATCGCGGCCAGCAGTCGCTTGCAGTAATCGATCTGAATGCGAAGCCTGCGGCCGTCATACAAAATGTTTACTTTCCCTCGCCGCAGAGTGTGAATGTCGGTGTTGTGTTCTCGCCCAAAGCTGAAGACGACGGCTCTTACGCGTTGTACGTTTCCGGCGGATTTGAAAACAAGATCTGGATCTTCCGCCTTCAACCTAACAGCCTAACTCCGATCACGCCGGTCTCGCCTGGTCCAAACACTAACGTCGAAGCTCCGTTCATTGACGTGACCGGATTTGCTTTCGCTGCAAACTCACCCCGATACAACAGCGATCGCGCTCCAGTCTATCCGACCGGAATTGCGAT
>DASTVU010000413.1:0-10822 GCA_035758935.1 Pyrinomonadaceae bacterium
GGCGGCCTGACGCCGCTTTGTTATCGGACAAGCGCGATCAAGACCAAAGCGGCGTCAGGCCGCCGCACTCCAAGGTGGCGTCCTCTTTGTCAGTTTGTGACTGGTTCGATCGGGAGGTTGGCCTGTTGCCAACTATCCCAACCACCGATGAGCGCACGCGCTTTGGTCCAGCCTGCTTGTCGAAGTTCCTGCGCCACCCGGGCGCTGGTCGCTTCGTTTGGTCAAGCGCAGTAGGCAATGAGCCACGCATCCTTCGGTAGTTTCATTTCGTGCGCCTGCGCCACCACACCTTCGGGAGGCATACGCACCGATCCCTTTGCCTGAAACTCGCTCGGCTCGCGACTCCGCTCAGTACGAACGTCCAGAAGAATGACTTTCTCTCCCGATTTCTGTAGCTGTTCGAGTTCTTCGAATGTGATGCTCTGCTTACCAACTGACTGTGGCGACTCGATCACCGGAAGCGAGCGCGATTGCATTGCTGGTTCAGGCTCCGGTACTGGTGGCGGCGGTTCTTTGGGCTCTGACTTCGGCGCAATGCGCGTCAGCAACATCGGCGAGGCGCCGTGAACGATCACCGAGATCATCACAACGAGCGCAGAGATCCGAAACAGTCGATCACTGCCTGCCACTCCGGCAAAAACCGACAGCAATATGAGCAGTAGTGAACTGAGTCCGCTCGGTCCGTACCAGGCGATGAGCAGACGTCCACGCCGATCCACATTCGATCCAATCAGGGAGAGAAGGTAGACAGGCACTCGCACCAGAATGGCGAACACGGCAAAGATCACGGTTCGCGCATCGAGTCCTGAAAAGCCGGTCCAGATCAGTGAACTACCAAAGATCACAAACGTGAAAAGCAACAGCATTTCCGCTGTTACACCGCCGTATTCAATAAAGCAATCGCAGAGTTCGACGTCTAGTGCCGCAATCGTCAAACCTGCCGCAAATGCGGCAAGAAAGCCGCTGCCGTGCACAGCTTCGGCGGCGGCGAATGCTGAGAGCGCCACACCGAGCGAGTAAAGCGATTCATAATCGCGGCGAACCCCGATACGTTTGCGGATCAGATCCAGCGCAGAGACGGCTATCAAGCCAATCGCGATTCCGGCGCCTGGACCAAGTATGAAAAGCCCGAAGCCCATCTTTGGAAAACTGACTTCGTGGTGACTGGCGAGGGCAATCGCCACCACGACGATCGGCAACAACACGACGTCGTTCAGGCCGCTCTCGAGTTGCAACGCATGACGAGCTTCGGGTGAGATGTCACGTCGTCGCAACAATCCTCTCAGTAACACCGGATCGGTCGAAGCAAGCGCGGCGCCGAGAATCGCGGCTGACGCTGGTGCGATACCGAGAAGCCACCACGCCACTAAAGCTGTGAGCGCGGCGCACACAATGGTGCCTGGTCCAAGCATGCGAAACGCGAGACCTGCGCGTTGCCTGACTTCTTTAATGTTGAGAGTTACTGCGTCAGTGAAGAGAACAAGTGTCAGACTTAGTGTGGAGACGATCCGCAGCACCGGAGACTCGAGATTCATGTCGAAGACACCGAATCCGGCAGGCCCGAGTGCTGCGCCGATAGAGATAAAGACCGCTACCTGTGGTAAACCGCTCTTGTCGACAAGCCCAGACAGCAATGCCGACACAATGATGACAATCCCGATTATTGCGAGACCGGCCACTAACGATTCTGTAAACATTTGGCCCATCGTAACAAAATTAAGCCACGGATTTACACGGATACTCACAGATCGGAAAGCAGGACAGGATTCTGATCTGTGTTTATCCGTGTAAATCTGTGGCTTAGAACCCGATCTCAGTTTTTACTTGACAGATTTCCTTGTATGCCGTGAGATAAGCGCCCGAGTAACCGCCTTTTCAAAACCGACAAAGTAGGATCCGATGAACCTTTCAGCACTGGATTGGACGGTAATCGTTGCTTATTTCGCTTTCAATCTCGGTATCGCCATTTACTACGCGCGCAGAGCATCCGGCAGCACCAGCGAGTTTTTCCTGTCGGGACGGAACGTGCCGTGGTGGCTTGCCGGTACGTCGATGGTGGCGACAACCTTTGCGGCAGATACGCCGCTAGCCGTCACTGGTTTTGTTGCCAAGAATGGAATCGCCGGCAACTGGCTCTGGTGGAACTTTGTCATGAGCGGAATGCTCACCGTCTTTCTTTATGCGCGACTCTGGCGGCGCGCGGGAGTTATGACGGACATCGAGTTTGCCGAACTGCGTTACTCCGGCAAACCTGCTGCTTTCCTGCGTGGTTTTCGTGCGTTGTATCTCGGGCTTCCGATTAACTGCATCATCCTTGGGTGGGTAAATCTCGCGATGGTGAAGATTCTCGAGATCACTCTTGGGGTTGATAAGAGTGGCGCGATCAAGATCGTGATCGGCATGCTGATCTTCACTGCTTTCTACACCGCGATCTCGGGACTGTGGGGAGTGCTTGTTACCGATCTATTCCAGTTCGCCCTCAAGATGGGAATGGTGATCGTCCTGGCTATTCTCGCGGTTAATGCTGTTGGTGGAATCGATGGGATGAAGGCGAAGATCGGCGCGATGGATGCCGCCGCCGGCGCCGGTTCGCGATTAGCTTTCTTTCCTGAGTACGATTCAGCGTGGATGCCTGCGATAACGTTGTTTGTTTATCTCGGCGTGATCTGGTGGTCCACGTGGTATCCCGGCGCTGAACCTGGCGGCGGTGGTTATGTCGCGCAGCGCATCTTCTCTGCGAAGAACGAGCGACATGGATTGCTGGCGACGCTTTGGTTCAACGTCGCTCACTATGCTCTGCGCCCCTGGCCATGGATCCTGACGGCGCTCGCTTCCCTCATTCTTTATCCTGAGCTCGTTGATAAGGAATCCGGTTACATCAAGACATTGCTCGATCCGAACGTGTTTCCGTCGTACCTGCGCGGTTTCATGCTCGCCGCGTTTGCGGCAGCTTATATGTCGACGATCGGCACGCAACTCAACTGGGGAGCTTCTTACGTCATCAACGATTTCTATCGTCGCTTTCTAAACCGCACTGCGACCGACAAACACTACGTTATCGCTTCACAAGTCGTGACAGTTCTACTCATGATCGCGTCGCTAGTTATCACGTTCTACATGGAGTCGATCGGTGGAGCCTGGAAACTGCTGCTGGTTACCGGCGCCGGTACAGGTACAGTGCTGCTACTGCGCTGGTTCTGGTGGCGCATAAACGCATGGTCCGAAGTGTCTGCAATGATCACCGCCGCGATAGTCTCTATCTTTCTGCAAAAAGGATTGGGTTGGAATAGCGATGAACCCCGACAATTTGCTTATCTGATGCTCGTGACAGTAGGGATAACGACACTCGTGTGGGTTGTCGTCACATTCGCCACCAGTCCTGAACCGGCGGAAAAACTCATTGCTTTTTACCGTCGCGTGAGGCCGGAAGGGCCGGGCTGGAACGGAATCGCGGCCGAGGCTGGTCTCGCCGAGTCGCATGCGCAGGGACGTCTATCGCTTCAATTTGTGAATTGGATTCTCGGATGCGCGTTGATTTATGGTTCCTTGTTTGGCATCGGTAAATTGATCTTTAAGGAGTGGGGAACGGGATTGCTATACTTACTGGTCGCGATTGTGGCAGGAGCGTTGATTTCACGGAATCTTTCGCGAGGGGAAATGACCGCTGACACGCCCCCACTTGAACATGCCGAAGAACCCGTCTAGTAAGCGAATTGTCTTTGCCGTCGATCTTGGAGGCACACATTTACGAGTAGCTCTCGTCGATGATACCGGGGGAATACTCAAACAACATAAACAGGATACTCCCAAAGAAGATTCTGCTGAGAACATCGTCGACGCTCTTGCGCAGGTGGCCGAGCGTTGGGGCTGCAACGAGCTACCGGTCGTCGCCACTTCTATAATGGTCCCAGGCGCTGTTGATTGCGTTAAAACAGTTGTCGTGCAAGCGCCAAACCTTCCTTCGTTAGTCAGTTTCCCATTAAAGGCTGAACTGGAGCAGAAGCTCGGCTGGCCCGTCTATCTCGAAAACGACGCGAACGCTGCTGCAGTTGGAGAGATGTGGATGGGCGCTGCGCGAGGCTGTCGAGATGTGGTGAGCGTCACACTCGGCACGGGTGTTGGCGGAGGTGTGATTGTTGACGGAAAGTTGTGGCGTGGTTCGCATGGCTCGGCGGGCGAGATTGGACACACGACAGTCGATCCGTTTAGTGGTTTGAAGTGCAAGTGTGGCAACACAGGTTGTCTGGAGTTGTTTGCGTCGGCGACGGCGATTGTGAGAATGACGCGAGAGACGTTGTCGTTGTTTCCTGAAACAAGTTTGAAGAGTGAGGAGTTGACCGCGGAGAAGGTTTACGACGCTGGACAAAAAGGTGATGAACTGGCGCTCGCGGTTTTCAAACGCTTTGGGATGTATCTCGGAATCGGTCTCGCGAATCTGATCAATCTGATTGACCCGCAGATTATTGTGATAACCGGTGGCGTCGTGAATGGTTGGGCGTTGTTTGCAGGTGAGATGTATCGACAGGTTGAGGAACGTGCTTTCCGCACGACTGCTCAGCAGGTGAAGATCGCGAAGGCTGAGTGTGGTGATAATGCTGGATTGTTAGGTGCTGCTCGGTTGGCTTTACAGGATTGATAGGATCATCTTGTAAATTCTGTACATCTTGTTAATCCTGTGAAACTTGTGACTGGCGATCAGTTAGACAGGATTGACACGATTTTCATGATTTACAAGATTTTATTTCATGACTGCTCTTATTATTCACGGACACTTCTATCAACCGCCACGAGAAAACCCATGGACCGGGGAAATCGATCCGGAGCCGAACGCCGCGCCTTATCACGATTGGAACGAACGCATTCATGCGGAGTGCTACGCTCCTAACGTTAACAACTACCCTCGTATCAGTTTCAACTTTGGTCCAACACTGCTGTCGTGGCTTGCGACTCATCATCGCGACACATATCAGAAGATCATAGATGCCGACCGAGTGAGCGCTGCGGCTAGAGGTGGTCATGGTAATGCCATAGCACAGGCATATGGTCACGCGATTCTTCCACTCTGTAATGAACGCGATCGGTTGACACAAGTTCTCTGGGGACTGGCAGACTTTCGTTTTCGTTTCGGTCGTGAAGCCGAGTCGCTCTGGTTACCGGAGACGGCCGCCAACGATCAGGTTCTGGCGTTGTTGTTCGAGCAAGGCCTGCGGTATGTGATCCTTGCTCCCAATCAGGCGAAGGGCGCGATTGATAGTTCAAAACCTCATCTGTTTCGACATCCCGACGGATCCGGGCGCTCGCTCGCAGTCTTCTTTTACAATGGACCACTCGCGCGAGCGATCGCTTTCGAACGCGCGCTGGCGTCGAGCAGAGGCCTCGTTGACTTGTTTATTCGAGCCTCTGAGGGTGGTGATCTGGTTAACGTTGCGACTGACGGCGAGACGTACGGTCACCATTTCAAGTTTGGCGATCTTTGTTTGGCCCATGCGTTGGAAGTTGAGGCAAAAGAGGCAGGGTTTTGGATCACGAACTACGCGGAATATCTCGATCGGAATCCTCCAGAGCTGGAAGTTGAGATTGATAATGGACCTGATGGTGAAGGAAGTTCGTGGAGTTGTGCTCACGGCGTAGGTCGCTGGTCCCGCGACTGTGGTTGCCATACAGGTGGTGAGCTTGGATGGAATCAGAAGTGGCGACAACCACTGCGTACGGCGCTTAATTTTCTGCGCGATGATGCTGCGGTGAAGTTTGAGAACATAGGCGCCGATTTGTTGACTGATCCATGGGCTGCGCGCAATCAATATATCGGAGTGATTCTTGATCCGGAGCATGTGCGGGAAGAGTTTTTGAAGCGTCATGCCGTTGGTGCATTGAATTCGTCGGAAGAGTCGCGCGTGTGGGATCTACTGGAGATGCAGCGAAGCGCGCTGCTGATGTTTACGAGTTGTGGCTGGTTCTTTTCGGACCTCGCGGGGATCGAGACGATCCAGGTAATGCGCTACGCCGCGCGAGTCGTCGATTTGATGAATCAGTTAGGTCTGGAACCGCCACTAAAGAGGTTCCTGGAGATCATGTCTGAAGCAAAGAGCAATAGACCTGAAAAGGGAAACGGAGCGGATCTGTTTTTAGAGCAACTTAAACCACGGATAAACGCGGATCTTTAACGGATGATCGGGGAAATTGATCTTCATCTCTTTGGCGAAGGACGTCACGAAGAGATTTATAAAAAGCTCGGCGCGCACGTTACCAGAGTGGGCCGCACGAAGGGCGTCTCGTTTGCCGTCTGGGCGCCGCATGCTAATGGCGTCAGCGTAGTCGGAGACTTCAACGGCTGGAATGGGCACGAGCACCAGATGCGTATGCTCGGGAACTCGGGCGTGTGGGAGTTGTTCGTTCCAAAGCTTACGGAAGGCAGCCTCTACAAATTTGAGATCCGCGCGCCAAATACCCCGCCATTTTTCAAAGCCGATCCGTACGCTCAGTTCACTGAAGAGCCGCCTGACACTTCATCGATCGTATACACGTCTCGGTACAAATTTCGCGATGCAAAGTGGATGAAGAGTCGTGCCGGCCGAGAACATTTCCGCAAGCCACTCTCGATCTACGAAGTTCACTTCGGTTCGTGGCGTCGCCGGATGGAAGACGACAATCGCCCTTTCACTTACCGGGAGATGGCCGAACCGCTCGCGGACTACGTTACGCAAATGGGCTTCACGCACGTGGAGTTTCTGCCGCTCAAAGAACATCCATATGGACCATCATGGGGTTATCAGGTCACGTACTATTACGCACCCTCGGCACGTTACGGAGAACCGGATGATCTACGTTACCTGATCGACTACCTGCACCAGCGTGGCATCGGCGTGATCATGGACTGGGTGCCCGCGCACTTTCCCAAAGATGGATTTGCTCTTGGTCGGTTCGATGGTTCTGCGCTGTATGAACATCTCGATCCACGCAAAGGTGAACATCCGGATTGGGGCACGTATATCTTCAACTACGGTCGCAATGAGGTGCGCAATTTCCTCGTGGCGAATGCGCTCTACTGGTTCAACGAGTTTCATGTCGATGGATTGCGTGTCGATGCGGTGGCGTCGATGCTGTATCTCGACTATAGCCGCAAGGAAGGCGAGTGGGTGCCGAATCAGTTTGGTGGGCGCGAGAATCTGGAAGCGATTTCGTTGCTGAAGGAGTTGAATGAGATAACGCACCGCGCGTGTCCGGGAATCATGATGATCGCGGAAGAGTCGACTGCGTGGCCCATGGTTAGTCATCCAATTTACGCGGGTGGACTTGGTTTTGATTTCAAATGGAACATGGGCTGGATGCACGATACGCTCAAGTATTTCCAGACCGATCCGCTATTTCGTGCCGGCAATCACAATGCTTTGACGTTTGGTCTGGTCTACGCGTGGAGTGAGAACTTTATCCTTCCGTTTTCACACGATGAAGTGGTCCACATGAAGGGGTCGCTACTGAACAAGATGCCCGGCACGACGGAACAGAAGTTTGCCACGTTGCGTGCACTCTACGGTTACATGTGGGCACATCCCGGCAAGAAGTTGTTATTTATGGGCGGCGAGTTTGGACAGTGGCGCGAGTGGACCGAAACTGAAAGTCTAGACTGGCACCTGATCGAAGACTCTCTTCATGGTGGTGTTCAGAAGTTAGTCAGCGATCTGAATCGTCTATACGATCCAGAGTCCGCACTCTGGGAAGCCGACAGCGAAGCCGCCGGCTTCGAATGGCTGGACGTCAACAACGCCCTCGAAAACATCGTCGCCTTCATCCGCCGCTCCCCAAACACGGGCCACGAGGTCATCTGCGTCTGTAACTTCTCCGCTGTCCCAAAGAAAGGTTATCAAGTCGAGCTACTAACCAAAGGCAACTACGATCTCATCCTCAACACAGACGCTGCAACTTACGGTGGCACCGGAACTATTTCGCTTGAAGGCTCTGCGATCGATCTGCCGCCACTAACCACACTGTGGTTTGCAACCCAACAAAACACGAAGCAAACAAAGCGAAAGACAACCACAAAGAGCACAAAGAAGAAATCCACCCAGCGCCGCAAATAATTATTTTTGTGCCTTTTGTGCCGTTTTGTGGCTAAAATGGATCGCTTCTTTGTGCCCGTTTGTGGCCTATGTATGAGAAGTTCAAGCTGATAGACGGTACACATCCCTGGCGGAACGTCAGCCCTGATGGCTACGTTGATTATCAGGCTCGCTATCGCCCGCACGGACGTGTCCTCTTTTTTAATTTTCCACTCGCCAAAGAGATGGGTCTGATCCCGTCCGATCATCCCTCAAGCATCAGCAAAGATCTCGAACAGGTAATACTCGATACCTTTTCACTCCAAATCATCAACGAATACGATCTGGAGCAAGGAAAGAAATTTCCTCCGGAAACAATCAAGCCTCACCCGTACATGGCCACGCGCTATCTCCAAACTCAACATCGCAATAAGCAAGGCAAGACTTCCGGCGACGGCAGAAGCATCTGGAATGGTTACTTAAAAAGCGACAATCTGACCTTCGATATCTCAAGTCGCGGCACTGGCTCCACCATACTCAGTCCAGGCGCACAGGAAGCTCAAAAAGTCTTGGCTACAGGCGACACGACTTACGGTTATTCATCAGGACTTGCTGATCTCGACGAGATGCTCGGCAGTGCTGTCATGTCAGAGATCTTTTATCGCCAAAGCATTCCGACAGAACGTTGTTTGGCGGTGATCGGATTTCCCGATGCGACTGCAATAGGTGTCAGAACTGCACCGAACCTGATCAGGCCGGCGCATATGTTTCGCTATCTCAAGCAAGGTCGTCTCGAGGAACTGAAAGCCTCAGTCGATTACTTCATCGATCGCGAGGTTGAAAACGGATTCTGGGAAATTCCATCAGACGAGAAAGAGCGTTACAAGAAGGCCCTCGACTACTTCGCGCGCTCTTACGCAAAGCTCGCCGCGTTGCTCGAAGAGGAATACATTTTCAACTGGCTCTCCTGGGACGGCGACAACATGCTCGCGAGCGGCGCCGTGCTCGATTACGGTTCGATCCGGCAGTTTGCTGCAAAGCACGACAAGTATCGCTACCTGGACGTAGATCGATACTCAGCGTCGCTTGCGGAACAGCGTGGCTGGGCCAGAACGATTATCCAGGTTTTTGCGCAGGCAATGAGTTTCGTCCAGTTGGGCGTGAAAGAGAATCTCAACAACTTCAAGAACGCAGACTGCCTGCGCGTTTTCGATGAGACTTTCGCTCGCGAACGAGACCAGCGGATGCTCTGGCGAATCGGTTTCACCGCGGAACAGATCGAATATCTGATGAATAACGCCCAGAAGGAGATCAGAGACTTCGATCGAAGTTTGAGCTATTTCGAAGATCGAAAAGTCAGAAAGGGAATCGAAAAACTTCCGGACGGCTTCACCCACAATCCCGTTTTCCTGATCCGCAATCTGCTGCGACTTCTGCCCGCCTATTTTGTGGCACAAACAGCCAGTCGCGTTGACGACGCGAGCGCTTACATGCCTGATGAGATTTTCTGCCGTATCATGGCCGCGTCATACGTCGGCAAGAACGACTTGAAACCGACAGCGACGATATCGTCGCACGTGAAGGATTTTCAGGAATGTTACCTGCGCCTCGTGGCTGCGCTGGGTGGTCCATTCGACATGGTTTTGAAGACGCTTCAGGAGCGATCGGCAATCATCAATCACCGCCACCGCATCACCGGCGACGCTGTTACATGGATCATCGAAGAAGTCATCGCCATGAAAGGCAAGATCAGAACCGACGGTTTGCAGGAAGCAATCGACGCCTTCATCGACTCGCAGGTCTTGATTCCGGGAAAATGGCAACCAGTTCCTCCGGAGAAACTCAACTCAAACACACTCAAGTCGCAATTGCTGCAAAAGATTCAGCAGAACCTCGAAACCTACAAAGAATCGATTTAACAAAGACATGATCAATTGGGCTGACGTGCGCGCGAAGTTTCCCGTTACGAGCAGGAGTGTTTACTTAAACACGGCTGCGGCTGGACCATTGGCGGAGTCCACCGCGAAAGCGGGAGCAGAGTATTACGAGCAGATGATGAACGATGGCGACGTTCATTGGGATGCATGGCTTGCTCGGCGCGAGGAGGTGCGGGGCCAAGTCGCTGCTTTCATCAACGCTGAACCTGAAGAGATTGGTTTCACTACAAACACGTCAAGCGGAATGAATCTGATCGTCGATGCACTTGAAAAGCACGGTGAGGTGATCTCCTGCGATCTGGAGTTTCCGGTGACGACGATTCCGTGGATGCATCGACGTGTTCCGGTCCATTTTGTGAAGTCGGTCGCAGGTGTTGTGAGACCCGAAGACATTCGCGCGGCGATGAACACACGTACCGGCATTATCTCGATGAGTTATGTTCAGTTTTCGAATGGCTTTCGCACTGATATCGAGGAACTGGCAAGTCGTAAAGGCAATCATGCGCTCGTAATCAATGCGAGTCAGGCGGCTGGAGTTTTCGAGATTGATGTAAAGCGCATGAAGGTCGATGCGCTGTGCACGACGGGTCACAAGTGGATGCTGTCGGGATATGGATCCGGTTTTGTTTACATCAGCAAGGAGCTTCAAGCGGCGGCGCGACAGAAAACTATTGGCTGGTTGAGTGTTCAGGATCCTTATGGGACGAGGAACGACGAAATACATTTGCGTCATGACGTGTCGGCGCGAGCCGAGCTCGGCTGTCCGCATTTTGCGGGCGTGTTTGCGCTCGGGGCATCGATCGAGTTGATGCAGTCGATTGGGATCGCGAACATCGAAGCGCGCGCGCT